>JALUYN010000210.1 GCA_027012915.1 Cellvibrionaceae bacterium | reverse complement strand
CGAGTGAACGACACCTTCAAACCACAACAAGCCCAGGTGGAAATCTACGAGCAACTGTTCCGACAGGTCTACCGTAAGCTCTACCGCCAATTGCGCCCCAGCTATCGGGCCATTCGACGCATTACCGGTTATCCGGGCTAGGGTTTGTTAACACTTGCCTTGTTAACGCTTGCCTCGCGTATCTGACTCGCGGTTTTTCCAGTCCACTGTTTAAAACTGCGATAGAAAGAACGCGGTTCACTGAAGCCAAGTTTCTTTGCGATCACATCAAAGGTGAGCGAACTGTTTTGCACATAGTGCAAAGCTAGCTCTTGTCGCAATTCATTGAGCACATCTTTGTAGCTGCTGTTTTCTTCGGCCAACTTGCGCTGTAACGTGCGCACGCTGATACCCAGTTTGTCGGCAATCAATTCACTGCTGGGAATTCGGCTGTTGAGCATCAAGCGCAGCATGCCCTTAATCTGATCACTCAGTGTCAAACCCTTCTCGAGCTCGTGCAATAGTGATGTCGCATGATCCTGCAAAACCTGCAACAGATTTTGATCGGCCTGAGCAATGCGCTGATCCAGATAGTCATCTGCAATCCATATACCGGTACAAGGTTGATCGAACTCGACCGGGCACTGGAACAACGCTTCGTAATCTTCTTTAAGTGCCGCTGTCTCCGGGGCCGAATGTTCAAACCAGACCGCTGCGGGATTTTCCTCCACCTTCAGATATTGCTGGGTAAAACGGAACCAGGAAGCCAGAATATTCTCTCGCACATGCCGCTGCACGAGCGGGTTGAGTAACTGACTTTGCCAGCGCAGCAGGGTCTTTTGATTTCGATAAACAAAGTCCGACACCCCCATGTCCCCGACGATTTTTTCATAGATGGGGATCATTGATAGCGCTTCACGCAGGGTGGCGCAGTTCAGAGCCAGATATCCGTGTACCGAATAATAGGCGGGCTCGATAGTTTCAGAGGTGTGTAAACCGAACAGCGGATCGTTGGAGCCACCGATCAGAGCGGCAACTACCGCTTCGAACTGGGCGAGAGAGATACGCCGGGTATTGTCTTCCAGGATCTGATCATCGAGCTCCAGAGGAGCCAACGCCGCGGCGACGTTTACGCCACTCTGCTGTGCCCGGTGCAAATATTGACGCACCGCGGCAACAGAGGCGCTGTAATGAACTGTACTAATGGCTGAAGGATCGACGCTATTCACACTGAAGTTCGGGCTCTCAACTTGGACCAAACATTATGTCATAAAAGCCGACCATGCCCAGTCCCCGATCAACGCTCCAGAAGATTCGACAACGCACCTTGCAGCTGTGGATGCGAAAATACATAGCCGCTCTCGCTAAGCCGCTTTGGCATCACTTTTTGGCTTTCCAATAACAAACACGCGGCCTCCCCCATAGAAGCATTTAAGACCGCGCGCGGAACCGCAAACCAGGTAGGGCGACGCAGTACTCGGCCCAGCGTCTGGGTAAATGCACGATTGCTGACAGGCTCTGGGGCGGTCAAATTGAAAGCACCACTGCAATCGGAATGCTCTAGCAGGTAAGCCATGACCTTTACCATATCTTCAATGTGAATCCACGACATATACTGTCGCCCGCCAGCAATGGTCCCACCCAAGCCCATTCGAAACGGTAATAGCATTTTTTGCAGCGCGCCGCCTTCAGGCGACAACACAATGCCGGTTCGCAATAACACCAGTCTGGTTGCGCCGTCGGCAGCGTGAGCCATTGATTCCCATGTGGAGCACACTTGCGAGGGAAATCCGCTGCCCGGTTTTGCGCCCTCATCAATACTGGCATCACCTTGGTCGCCATAGTAGCCAATGGCGGAGCCACTTACGAAGACACCCGGCGGAGTCTCGCTGGCAACAATCATATCGGCCAGTTGTCGGGTAACGTCCCAGCGACTGTGGCAGATTTCGTGTTTTTGTCGGGCAGTCCAGCGTTTACCAACTATCGGTTCTCCCACCAGATTGATCACCGCATCAAAACCGTCCAGAGAATCAAGTTCCGACAGCGCCTCAATCGCTTGCACCGAAGCGGGAAGCAGTGCCGCAGCGCGCTTTTTGGACCGAACCAATACCGTGTAATCGTGTTCGGAATAACGCGTTATAAAATGACGACCAATCAATCCCGTGGCCCCGGTCATTAAAATATTCATAGGCATCTCCCGCTTTTAAGCCATTGAAACCTAAACAGATACGCTGGTTGATCGCTTTCGGTTTTGGTTACAATTTTATTCTCTATAAGAGATCCAATGGCAGCGATCCAGCGTATACCTTGTACAGGATCCACCACCGGACTGCTCAAACTATCGCCCACCCTCTAACTATGGCCTCATCTGCTGTGAATTCCACCCTTGAAAATCGCCCTCAAAACATCGCTGTTCACTGGTTTCGGCAGGACTTGAGACTCGCAGACAACCCGGCACTTGCCGAAGCGGTCTCCTCGGGACAGCTGTTGCCCATCTTTATTCTGGACGAAGAAAGCGAGAACGCCGTGCCGCTGGGCGGCGCCGCTCGCTGTTGGCTGCATCATTCGCTGCAGTCGTTGAACGAACAACTCCAAGGGCGCCTTCAACTGTATCGAGGTAAGGCCGAAGACATCCTGCACAGGCTCTGCAAACGACATTCGATCGCCTCAGTACATTGGAATCGCTGCTACGAACCCTGGCGTATTGCGCGGGACACACAAATAAAACACAGTCTCAAGGCCATGGACGTGCTGGTCCACAGCCACAACGGCTCGTTGCTTTGGGAACCCTGGCAGGTACTCAAGGCAGATCAAACGCCCTACCGGGTGTATACGCCCTACTTCAATCGCGGCTGTATGTTGCATGGACCAATGCCGAGACATCCGGTCGCACAA
>JALUYN010000209.1 GCA_027012915.1 Cellvibrionaceae bacterium | reverse complement strand
GATAGCCATGCACTGCCGCCATCGGCTTCAGTAACCTGGTGACCTCTAAGGCCCATTTATCTCCGTTCTCAGAACTGCGTTGTAGATGGCGTAGCATCAACAAAATATAAAAGATACGGTCATTTCTAGGGGTAGCAGGTGGTAGCCACTCGTGGTGTTTGGCCCGATCCGGGCGAATGGCCAGTTCCCGATTCCACAAGCGGCTATGATGGGCACACACATTACGGACATAAGTCAGCGTATGCAGCCAGTCACCCAAGCGTTTGTGGTGCAAGCCAAAATAATCTGCCACGGCCTTTTTGTCTTCAACGCCAGACTTGTGATCATTGCGCAGCCCTTTATAGAAAAAAGAGAGCGCACCGAAGCTCATTACCTCGGTTAGCATCCAAATGGGAATGCGGGGAAAGCCGGAATATTTAGCTCGATAGTGACGTATAAACTCGTCGGATGAGCGCCGGGTTTCTTCCTCCAGCTTCGCCAGCCACTTGGCATGGTCAAAGCCGGGATGAAAGTTAGTAGCGTCCGTATGGCCAAAAGCACCATATCGGTGACCCATGTGGTATGTGATACGGGTACGAATGGCAATTTCGACCCGCTCTAACGCGTCCAGGATCAGCAGGCGCAGGTGTCGATCAAACTCGTACAGCTCGATGACCTGCTCAAAACCGCTACCGGGCACAAAGCTGCTCCCGACAACGCCCGCAGCATCTCTGGTGCGGAACGGGTACCAATAGCCGCTCAAACGATAGTAGCTGATGGACGCTAATTGGGTTAAAGCAGCACTCTGATCTGCAACTTCTAACCCACGGCTCTGCAATTGCTGTAATTGTTGGGCAAACGTCAGGGGAGCTTTGGCGTATGGCTCAGCCATTCAAGCCCCCCTTGAAACGAGCATAAAAAAACCGCCAAGGTTGCGCGTTACCCCAAGGGGCACTAAGCGTGGCGGTTGTGTTGTCCACATTATAGACAAGATCGGTCAGTCGCAGCAAGCTCGCATGCATGTCATTGATCTGCTGGGTCATTTTGTCTCCTGACATCGGCATCCTGGTCCAAACCTGTTGGAACACAAAGCACAAGCCGCGTAATTGCTCCATCATCAGCCCGCTCCCGCCTCAGAGACCTCCGCAGACCCCACATCACCACACAAATCCGGGAAGTGCTCTTGCCACTGCCCAGCCACCAGAGTCCGCGCTTGCAGACAAAAAGGTACCGCCCACAATACCAGCTCGCTGGTGAAGTCGAACGGTGCCAGCGGCTGCTCAAACCGGGCATGTTTGGGGTAAATCAGCATCATATGCCCGCAGCCAGACTGGTATTTCTGCCCGTAGGCAAACAGCTGGTAGAGGTCGGCCTGACTGATACCGTACTTGGTATCGCCCTGCATGGCTGACTGATCCAGCAGCTTCCACTTGCAGTCCAGCACCTGCTTGCCGCTGTCTGACTGCAATAGCAGGTCCGGCCGCAGCTGAAACCAGGGCTGGGCGATATCGGCATGGCCGGGCTTGTGGCGTACCAGGTACTCTGAGCTGGCCTGCGCGGTGAGCCGCACAGCGGGCGCCAGCTCGCGCCGCAGCGACGCCTCCACATAGCGCTCAAACAGCTGTTCCATGGGTAACAGCAGTGCAATACCGCGATGGTTCCCGCGCTGAAAGTTGGGGTTTAATCGCTCCAGAATCAGTTCACACCAGGGCCGGACGCCCTCGTAGCTCTGCATCAGCTTATTGCGCTGCCACTGTGACAGACTCTGGGCGGGACTTGCCTCTGATGGAATCTCGGCCAACAGATGGCAAAGCTCATTGGCCAAACGCCAGTTTTCACTCTCCCAGCACAGGGATCTGACCCACTCCAGTGCGGTTTTCAGTAACCGATTTTCCACCCTATTGGGAGAGAAGACATCGTGGCGAATATGGAACAGGTGCGCGCGGCCCGGTGGCTGCCGCTGCTGTCGGTCCAACAACAGCTGTCCCCGCACAAAGCGGCTCTCTTCTTCCACCCGCTGGTAGTCAAAGCGTAAACCCCGGGCCACCAGCACTTTGAGCTCTTGCAGAAACTGGCTGAAGATCCACTCGTGCAGCGGCTGTCGCATACGGAGCAGCTCGGCAGGCCCGGCCTGGCGTGGCTTCAGCTGCAACGCGCAGCACAGCATGGACTGCAGAATCCGACGTGCCTGCTCGGGATTTTCCACACCCAGGCCGGTTTTGGGCAGAATCTCGATGGATTCCCCAGCGGGGCTCTGGAGGTAGCCCACATAACTGCCCAGCTTGAGTGAGCGGCGGCTGTTGATCAGCGCAACCGGCTCACTGCCCTGCCAGCCCGCGGCCAGCTCCTGCAACCAATCGAAAGTCGCCGCCGACACCACACCACAGTCCAGCGAGGACGCTGCACGGGTGTCGGTGGTAATGCGGGCGTACTCTCGAACCTGCACACTCTCCTGCATACTCACCTGCACAGTCAGGCGCCCTCGATCACTATGCCCTGATACGCCTCCGGCATTGTGAACGCCTGCGGGTTTATCCGGTAGCGCCGATCCTGCAGCGTCTCGGCCACAGCAGGCGTGAACAGGCGATTCAACGCCGTCTGATCCTGTGCCAACTGTATAAAGCGGTGCTGTGCTTCCGGCTTGCCAATATCGTTTAACACCCAGGTGATCTTTTCCCAATCGGAGAAGAAGTACTCCTGCAACAGAGGGATGATCTTCTTCTCGAAAATGGCGGCCAGTAGCAGTGGCTTGTCCGCGCCCGGCTGACGCAGAGGCAAAAAGTAGCTGTGACCAAGCAGATGATCCCGATCCAGCAATACCTCAATGCGGCTGTTGATCACCGCCAGCAGCTTGCCGATCGATACGCCGTGCACTTCAATATCATCCAGCAGCGAGGCGTCGGGCATGATTTCGGCAAACTCAAAGCGGCGCCTTAAGGCCAGATCCAGCTGTGCCAGAGATTTATCGGCGGTGTTCATGGTACCGATCAGGTAGAGGTTGGCGGGTACCGCAAAGGGTTGTTTAGAATAGGGCAAAATCACCGAACGCTCATCGGCGCCGCTCTTGCGTTTATCCGGTTCCAGCAACGTGATCAGCTCACCAAAAATGCGGGCAATATTGCCCCGGTTGATCTCGTCGATGATCAACACAAAGTTTTTACTTGGCGACTCGTCGTTGGGTTGCGACTCGGACAAAAACTCCTGCAACTGCTCCAACCGGATAGTGGCTGGCCGCAATTCATACAACGTCATTTGCGACAATGCTTTCTTAAACAACATCTCTTTGGGCAAGCTAGGTTCAAAACTCCTCAACCACTTGACCTTACGCTGTTGATAAAAGTCGTAACTGTTTTCCTGAACACACTGGTAGTCACCTACAACCTCACCAATAGCGCGAAACTTATGATTGCCATCGGACACCACCACCAAGTCACCCTTGCGAATGACGTTTTTAAAAGTGTTTACGACGCTGACGTTATAGGCTGTGTGATCATAGGTCTCTCCCGTTCTCTCACTGTAACGCGCAGATACCTGATCCCGGGTTTGGCAATCACTAAAGTCTGTGTCACCACCCCAGCCCAGCCCCATATAGCCCTGTTCTAGGCAGTCCTGATACCCCTCATCAGAGTCGTGCAGCGTATTCCCCAGTGACATTTTCCAGAAACGTCGCCCTGCCAGGTCCATCGTCGTCCCATTGCCCGATTCATGACCTAGCGACGCCGCCACTTGGGCCAGTGACTTAAACACACCGTCCTCAACCTCGTAACTCAGGCTGGTACCATCGTCGGAGGTTTTGGCCCGAATCCCTTCGATAAAGTCTTCGTAGGAGAAACTCTGGTGAAAGGTGGTAAAGGCGATGCGGTTGCTGGCCACCAGTTGCTCGTAGAGCGCTTTGATGGCCGCTCGCTGCTGGTCGGCGGGTGTATCTGCCAGTATGGCGCGGTAAGCTTGCGGCTCGGCGATCTCTACCGCCATGGCGGTGGTGGCGTAGGTCTTTCCGGTACCCGGTGGGCCATAGAGAATGGTGTTCAGAGCTGTCTGCGTCTGTGATTGAGTGGTGTCCATCGCGTTGCCATCCTGCTGCTGTTGCCGTGTACCGGCTTGCGTACCGGCGTAGAGTTCGCACACTTGCGCGAGCTCATCCATAGTATTCACTGTCACCGCCAGCATGGAGTTACCCTGTTTCAGGGTCGGTGCGTTGGCGGCGATATTGCTGTTGCGGCTTTTCTCTGCGGGGTAGTGCCTGATGCCGGTGACAGCTTGCGGCAGTGCCTGCTGCCAGGGCCCGGGGCTAAGGTAGAGCACCGCGCTTTTGCCTTTCAGCGACAGCGCCAACTGCTGGCCGTTATCCGCCTCGTAACCGGCAATTTTATCGGTGGGGTCTTTCAGCAAGTGGTAGGCGGATGCCCCATCCAGATAGGCGCGGGCTTTTTCTGGTGTGGCCTGCTCATTCAGCAATACCTGCACCCGAGCCCAGAGCTGGTCACCATACTCCAGCAAGGGGGTATCGCCCCGCTGCGCCAACAGCGTGTGGTGGGCGGCCGACAAGCTGGGCTCGGGCTTGTCCAGCAGCAGCTTCAGGTATTCACCCTTGAAAATGGGCAGAATCAAAGGCGTTGCCTGATTCTGATAGAGAAACGCGATCTTCCAGCGCACGGCTTCGCCCAGGTCGGCATTATCCACCTCCGCCAGCTCACCTCGCGCCGCCGCCTGCGCGACCTTGCAGATTTCGGCCCGCACCGCCTCAAAGGCCTGCGCCGGGCTATCCCCATACTTTTCCATCCAGCCGTAGTCGTCGGCAAAACGTCGGCCACCGCCATCTTCTTTAGCGGCGCTATCCTTGCGGGCAAACACGCCAAACTTGAACGCCGAGCCGCCCCAGATAGAGCCAATGTCTTCAGTACGCTGCTCCAGCCAGTTGCAGAAGCTCTCGCCGGTGTCTACCGAGGTGTACTCGGTTAACGTCATACCCGGCAAGGATTGCAACGGCCAGCGCTGCAAAAATGTCTGCCAGATTGCCTGGCGTTCAGCTACGGATTTATCCATGTTGTACCTATACGGCGTTTACTTCCTGTCGATCTCTGTTATCAGGGAGATCCCTGTATCTCTCACCTAGTGCAGGCAACAGTGTTTGAATTTTTTGCCACTGCCGCAGGGGCAAGGGTCGTTGCGCCCCACCTTGGGCTCGGCGCGCAGCGGTGCCTGGCGGGTTGGGGTGCGCTGCGCCAGCCAGTAGGCGTGCAGCTTGCGCACGGCGGGTTCGATATCCGCCACTGTCTGCTGGTGCTCCTCCAGAGTGAGGGTGTCGAGCACGCTGAAGTTCTCTTCCCGCCCGTGCAGGGCAATGGCGTAGAGCCAGGTGTCCATCTCATCGGGCAGGGGTGGCCACTGCCCCAGATCCACACCGCGCATATAACCAAAGCACCACTCCTCGGCGATCAGTACCGGCGGCTCCGCTTGAGTATTAACCTGCAACAGCGCTTCAAACTCTTCGGGGGCTTCCATCAAAGTGGCAGCGATAGAGTTCATGTGCTGCATCAGCAATGACATAAACCGCTGACACTCCTGCTCACTCTCCCATTCAAGATCCTCACGGGTGTCACCGATTTTGCACCAGAGCGCCGGAAACCACTGGCTGGGCATAATCGCCTGAGGGCCAGAGACAATCGCCGTTAAAAAGCCATCCAGCTCCGATACATTCAGTACCGAATGGTCGTTGCCGAACTTCAGCAGAATCTTGTCGAGGTACTCCAGCTCGGCATCGGTGAGCGGCTCACAGGATAGGAAATTCACGCGGCAGCCTCCACCTTAACCCGACGCTTGCCGGTAAGCAGCTGCTGCATCAGGGCTTGTTTCTCCTGTTTCAGCTTGTCGAGTTTTTTTTGCAGGGTGGTGATCTCCTGATCGGCGGTGGTAAGCACTGCGGCGATTTTTTGTTGTTCCTCTTTTTCAGGAAAAGGAATAACAAGGTGCGAATAGATTGAAATCCAATGACGCTGATGACCACCAACAGCAAAATCGATCAACTGCATAGCTTCGTACACAAATCTGATTGAGACACCATTTTTAGCAGTCAGAATCTTCATAGCACTGGATTTTGCTTTAAATGGAAAATCAACAAATTTACTATCGGTAGTAAAATCATCGAAAATTATGGCAGGCAGGTTTTCCGAAAAAATACCTGATTCTTCGTCTGTATATCCAAGAATAAAAGTTTTCCCCGCTGTAAGAACAGGAGTTGAGAAATCATCACTGTACTCCGTATTCTCAACTAAAAAGGGAGTAGGCTGTTGATAATCCAGCAAATCACCTAACTCAACCCGTTTCCATTCCCCTCCAAACCTAACCCCATCCTTATCCAGCAGACGCTTCTTGCCCGTGAGCAGTTGTTGCATCAGAGCTTTTTTCTGCTGCTGACTGTTAGCTAGCAGCTGTTCGGTGGTGGTAATGGCCTGATCCCAAGTAGAGAGGATTTGGGCGATTTTCTTTTGTTCGGGGAGTGGGGGGAGATTAACCGGATACTCCTGAATTGAATGAGTATCCAAACGCCCGGTCCCGTGGCCTGCTGTACTTACCAGCTGACGGATTTTGTGCTTTTCTGCCACCAGCAAGAATGAAAGAAATAATCCGTCTACCCCCTTTACAGGGACTAGCGCTTTCAAATCCTGATTAAATGCAACTTCCCTTGTCGCGAACCCAACTGGAAAATCTTTCAATAGGGTCATACCTCTAACAAGGATCAACGTCGCGCCTTCAGGTGCCCTTTTAGCAACGCCAAAACCTTCTTCAGTTAGAGTGTCGATACTGTCTGACAAGTAATGAGTTTTGAGATCTTTACCTGAAATCCAAGGCTCTTTTCCTCCCCAGTAATCCGCGTTTTGTTTACTAGGCGTACCACCAGAAGAGAACTTTGCGATATCGCCTATCTGCGACGGCTTCCACCCATTAGGCACCATAACCCAACTCCTCCAGACACCTAATCATCGCCATATGTACTCGGGCCTGAGGGGTATTCAGCGATACATCACTCATCCAAGCCATCCCCCAGCTCCAGGGTATCGGGATTCTTCAGGGACTTTTTATCCGCCGATGCCAAACGGCGCTCCACCTTTTTTACATCCTCGGCCGGTGGCAGTGCTTCCGGGCGAATACCCCGGTTGATCAGAGTCTGGCGCACCGCCTCGTTGTTGGTGACGTGCTCGCGGGAGATCTGCTGCTCGCGATCCATCTGCTGTTCGCGGGCGTTGTGGATGGTGATTTCGGTGGCAAAGTCTTTGGCCTTGAGGATGATGGTGGGGGCAAAATCCGCCAGCGGGCGGTTATCGGGTACTTGCCACTGGGCCTTCATGGCTTTGGTGTTGCGGCCAAACAGAGCGGTATCGCCCTTGCTGCGAATCAGAGCGAAGTTCTGGTTGCCGCCAGTCTGCTCAAAAATCACACTGGAGAGCTCTTTTTCGGTGGCGGATAGCTTCTGCCGCGCCTGAACCCGTTCGGCCTCCAGCAGGCGCTGCTCGATCAGTTCGGCCTTGCGGGTTTGCATGGCAAAGTAGGTTTGGGCAAAGGCAATGGGCTGCTTTCTGGCATCGCCGTTCTGGGCGATCAGGTAGCAGGCGTAGCGGGTGAGCATAACATCGTCAATTTCCCGTTGGCTGCCGGAGCCCAGTTCGACCATTTTCCCGACGTCGGCAAAATGGTCCGAGACCGTATGGCCACTGACCTCGCAGGCGGTTTTGGCTTTGGAGATGACGCTGACAAAGTTGTCCCATTTGCCATACCCCAGTAGGTGCTGCAGATCGCGGGCCAGCCAGTATTCCACCCCGTTTTCGGTCTGCTGGGCGTGGCCTTCGAAGGTGGCGGTCAGTGATTGAATCTGGTGCTGCTCCATGGCTGATTCTCCTTATTGAGCGGATTTGCCGCGCTTGCTGGCGCTTTTGCCGTCTGGCTTGGCGTTGCCCTGTTCGGGTGTGAGATAGTCCAGCTCAGCCAGGTAGCCTGCCATGGTGGCTTCCAGCTCGGCCAGCTGGGCTTTGAGCTGCTCGCGCTCGGCACGCACGGCCAGCAGGTCGATCTCTTCCTCTTCTTCAAAGGTATCCACATAGCGGGGGATATTGAGGTTGTAGTCGTTCTCTTTGATCTCGTCGAGGGTGGCCAGATAGGCGTATTTATCCACACTGGTGCGCGCGCGGTAGGTGTCGACGATCTTTTGAATGTTATCGCCAGTGAGCAGGTTCTGGTTTTTACCCGCTTTGTATTCGCGGCTGGCATCAATAAACAGTACCCCCGGGTTGCTACCTTGCTGCTGGATTCCCGCCTGCGCGGGAATGACGGCTGGGCGGCCTGTACGGAAGATGAGGATCGCGGCTGGAATGCCGGTACCGTAGAACAGCTTTTCGGGCAGGCCGATAACGGCATCGAGCAGGTTTTCGTTAATCAGCTGCTGGCGGATTTTGCCCTCTGACGAACCCCGGAACAGCACACCGTGGGGCACCACCACACCCATACGGCCAGTGTTTGGCTTGAGGGTTTCGATCATGTGCAGAATAAAGGCGTAGTCGCCTTTGGTTTTGGGGGGAATGCCGCGGCGAAAGCGGCTGAATTTGTCGTGTTCGGCTTCGTCGTGGCCCCACTTATCGAGGCTGAAGGGCGGGTTGGCGGTGACGATATCGAACAGCATCAGGTAGCCGTTTTGATCCAGCAACTTGGGGTTGCGGATGGTATCGCCCCATTCGACTTTGTGGTTATCCTCGCCGTGCAGGAACATGTTCATTTTGGCCAGCGACCAGGTGGAACCGATGGCCTCTTGCCCGTAGAGGGCGTATTGCTTGCTGCCGTGGTTGGCCACCACTTTGCGGCCACACTTCATCAACAGTGAGCCGGAGCCACAGGCCGGATCGCAGATGCTGTCGCCCGGCTGCGGGTCGAGCAGTTCGGCAATCAAGTCGGAGACTTCGGGCGGGGTGTAGAATTCGCCCGCTTTCTGACCGCCACTGGCGGCAAAGTTTTTGATCAGGTATTCGTAGGCGTTACCGATCACATCCAGCGTGCCCACGCGGCTGGGTTTAAGATCCAGTTCGGGCTTGGCGAAGTCTTCCAGCAGGTGGCGCAGAATGGTGTTTTTCTGCTTCTCTTCGCCCAGTTTGTCGGTGTTGAAGGAGATATCCTGGAACACACTTTTGCCAGCATCCTTGAGCTTGGTGCCGTTGGCCTCTTCGATGGCGTGCAAGGTCTGGTCGATGCGCTCGCCGTTGCCGGGTTCGTGGCGGCGTTCATACAGAACGTAGAAGTTGGCTTTGAACACCTCTTTCACCTTGCCGTCGCTGTCTCTGATTTCTACCTCAGGCAGAACAAAACGTTCGTTCTTCATCATCTCTTCGATCAGCTCTGGCTCGTCGCCGTACTCGGCTTTGTAGCCGTCGTAGTGGTCCTGCCATACATCCGTGATGTATTTGAGGAAGAGCATGGTGAGGATGAAGTCTTTGTAGGTATCGGCGCTGATGGTGCCACGGAAGGTATCGCAGGCAGCCCAGAGTGCTTTATTTACTTGATCCTGATTGATCTGGTTGTTCATTCATTCTTCTCTATTTAACAATTGCTGAAACATGCCTTGCAGCATGGCTTCGCGATTCTTCAGCAGGGCCCGGGTCAGTTGTTGTTCCTGTTCCCAAAGCTTATTCAGTCGCAGTATTCGGTGTTGGGTTTCCAGGCCGGGGATTTCCAGTTTCAGCTCTTTCGCTGTGGCGGTGCTCAGCATTGGTATGCTGGAGCCCTGGCTGGCAATTTCGCCCAAATAGCGCTGCATCCGCGGCCTGTTCAGAGACCAACTGAGGAACTCGGGGATAACCAGACTTGATGTGGGCGTAATGAGAATAAACTGACTACTGGCAACAACCGGTAAACCCGCATTATCGAGAGAGACAACCGCAGACCGGAAGTACCCGCCTCGCGATGGCAGCAGCACAGTTCCCGGAGCTATCCAGGCGTTATCTTTTCCCTCCCAGTGGATGCAAGGCAGATCACCACTGCAGATCAGATCACTCCCCTTTTCATCCTGCAGCTGACGAACATCTTTAATTTGTACCACGTGGGCATTGCCATCGGCCACCTCCTCAATTTTGCCGCGAAAGGTAAACCCTGAGCGGAGGTCAGCTATCTCGGTGAGGCTTTTTATATTTGCTGTCTGTTTCATGCTTGACGCTTCTAATGATTGAGGCCGTCCATGGCCTCACGATCAGGCTGCCTGACCCAGCTGCTCTTTGAGCCATTGGGTCACGCGACCATCAGCATCACCGCTTAGGTTGCGCCACGCCGCCTCGCCCTGAAGCCGGGTAATCAGCAGACCATCATCCCCATCCATGAGAGTGGCAAGGTTATCTCGGATCTGAGCGGCGGATTGATCTGTAGCGATCAGCCAGCACGACTCCAGCGGCTTGGCGTAAGTGCCGTAGGATTTGATCTTGTTCACCAAGCTGGGATAGTCGCGCTGGTTACGCAGGTCGTAGTTAATTTGATACACTTTCATAGATTCATACCTGTTAATGCTTCACGTCGTTAAAGGTTTGAATGTGATGGTGGGCGGCAACCCACCATCACACCCTCTTCTCCCCCTGTCACAACCCCACAAATAAATACAGTAGAGCCTCTACGACAAGAGGAGATGGCATTGTCGCGCCTGTTTTCGCCCAAGTCAACCACAAATATTACAGTAGCAACCCTACTGTGAAAGGTCTTATGCCATGCTTTGCCTGCTAGTATGGGGTTGAACCCCCTTAAACCGGGGCGCTCCGCCCCCCAACAAGAAGTTCCGGCTCGCCAGGAGAGGACGAGACATGTTCAAGCCCAAAACGATCTGCCTACCTGATCCAATAGAAGTAGATCAAGCCAAAATCGCAACCCGTGCGCTTTCCGGGCACGCCAATGCAGACCACGTGCGGCTTTCTCTGGAGGATGGTAGTGGCGAATCGGAAGAGTTGGTGCTGTCAGGGCAATTGGTGCGCATGCTCCTGAAGATTCTGTCTGAGACATCAGAAGGCAATGCCGTCAGCCTGATCTCCCACAAGCGCGAGCTAAGCACTCAGAGCGCCGCCCGCTTACTGAATGTGAGCCACCTCTTCTTGATCGGCATACTGGAGAAAGGTGAGATTCCCTATCACAAGGCTGGCTCTCACCAAAGTCTGTTATTGGCCGATGTTATGGCCTACAAAGAAAAGACTGAACAATTACGTACCCAAGCACTGGATGAGCTGGCCCTATTATCTCAACAAGTTCTTAAGGATTATTAATGCTGCCAAGTCTCGTCAACTATCCAACGCAGAATTCAACGTGACCCGACTTACACCAAAATGCCTGGCCACCTCTGCTTTAGTCATTAGCGGATCAGACAACATGGCCCTGGCCTTTCTGATCTGATCGGCACTGAGCTTCTTCGGTCTCCCACCTTTCCTGCCTCTCGCACGAGCTGCTGCCACCCCCGCTTTTGTTCGCTCCTGAATTAACGACCGTTCAAATTCGGATAGAGCCGCGAATACGTGAAAGATTAATTTACCCGACGGACTGGTTGTATCAATTGATTCATTGAGTGATTGAAACCCTACTCCTTTACTCTCCAAGTCTGAGACGATTTCTACCAGGTCCTTCAAACTTCGTCCCAACCGATCCAGACGCCACACAATCAACACGTCCCCTGACCGAAGCGTATCGAGGCATCGAGTTAGCTCTGGTCGTTCTCTATTTTTCCCTGATCGATTTTCTTCATAAATTCTTTCACAACCAGAATCCTTAAGTGCATCCATTTGCACACTGGTGTCCTGCTCACTGGTCGACACTCTTGCATAGCCAATTATCATCACTGCGCCCTCAATAAAACCTACCTTTTGTTTACATAGAATTCTATACGGGTTTTTAGCGATGCAAGCCGGTGTATTCATACTGCACAGCCCACTCTCTCCGTCCGCTCAAAAAACCTTGGTTTTCTTCACTTAATTTCCGTTCGAGAAATAGCTCCTTTTCGGTGGCGCAGGCATAACGGGTTTTACCTGTCGCTCGAGTAAGATCCTGTTTTGAGTAACGGAGTAAATGAGAACAACCAAAAATGTTCTATCGGAACATTGAAGGATTTACTTTTCTTTTCACAAAAATCGCCTTGCAGTTTGAAAGTCCCGTGAGAGTTTCAAAGTAGTAATTACATTTTTGAGTAATCGAGTTTTTGAAATGGAAAATGATTCGATACAGTCTACGCCTTATGGAGACTTGCTCTTAACCAAGGAAGAGCTTGTGACAATTACAGGATATAAGCACAAGAAAAAACAACAGGCTCAACTGGGTTCTATGGGCATTCCATTCGGCAAAGATGGAAAAGAACGGACAGTCGTAACCAGGAAAGCTGTACACAGTATTCTTAGTCCCGAGCCTCCACCAACTAAAGGCTCTCGAAGAAACAAGCCTGACTTTTCAAAAATTTAATTTGGTAGTTATTCATGGGAAGAAAACGCTCAGCAAGCAACCGGCATCTGCCGCTTTATGTTACACGTAGATCTAATCGGTATTACCTTGAGGCTAAAGGACCATTGCTTGCACAGCTAGGCAACCGTAAAAGTTTTCCGTTGGGATCAAGCTTCACAGAAATGTATTCGAACTACATCGCCATTATCAACCAAGCTAAGTTTGGCCCTGGTCGAACCTGCCATACTATTGGCCAGCTAATTGACCGCTATTTACTTGAAGTTACCCCAACCAAAGCAGTTGATGGTCACTCCAGAGAGTTAAGAAGGGGAGCGATGCTAAAAAGGGTATTCGGAGAAATGCATCCCGAAGCCCTGACCACACTGCATGTCTACGAGCTTATAGATTTACGTTCTGAGACAGCTCCGGTTGGGGTAAATAGAGATGTATCACTTTTGTCATCTGTCTTTAAGAAAGCCATACGCTGGGGCGTTATTACAGATAATCCAATCATGAACATTGAATACAACCAGGAAAAGCCCCGAGATCGCTATATCACCCACGAGGAATACACAGCTTTCAGAAAGATCGCACAGAAAGAGCATCCATTGCTAGCTCCCTACATGGACTTCAAATACCTTACAGGTTTAAGAGCCGCCGATATTCGAGCGCTGACCAAATCGCAACTCAAAGATGACGGTATTCATCTGACCATCCAAAAAACACAATTGAAGCGAATTATTGCTTGGTCTGATGCCTTGAGACTTGTTACCAATAATTTACTTTCAGCCTCACTAACAGGAAAAAAACGCCCTCACAGCAAATATTTATTACCCAACAGGTCTGGGGGAAAATATACCGGTGACGGCTGGAGAACGGTGTTTTACCGAGCCATGCGACAAGCGCTGGAGCAGGGGGTATTAGCAGAGCCTTTCTGTGAACATGACATCCGCGCAAAAGCGGGAAGCGATCATAACTCAGTTGAACAAGCACAGAAGTTTCTGGCACACTTGAGCGTTAAAGTTACTGAGCGTCACTACAGAAGAAAACCGGAGGTTATCCAGCCACTCATGTAGACATTTCGGAACAAGCGGCTTTTTTCGGAAAGATCCGAGAGCGTAATCGCTCTCAAACCTAGAAAGAATGGTGCCCGGAGGCGGAATCGAACCACCGACACGGGGATTTTCAATCCCCTGCTCTACCGACTGAGCTATCCGGGCAAATATCTCGCTGCTGCGAGAGGCGCGTATTAAACCTGCTCATCTATGGAGAGTCAAGCCTTTGTCGCCGATTAATTTCAGTAATATGAAAACGCGAGGTTACTGGGCCTTTGCCTTTAACATCAACGACTTGGATTTGGGTGGTTGGTACGGGGGAATGATATAACGCTGCAGCGTACCATTGTGAAACAGGTCAATAATCGCGTGATTGATCTGCTCAACCAACGCTTCGCTGGCGGGCGTTTTGGGCAACACGTAGCAGGCATTGCGCTCGGAAAACGGGGCGTCCATGGTGTAGTTCAGTTGCCCGGTCTGGCTGAGTGATTTGGCGATATTATTGACGACATAAGCGTTGGCAAGGATTGCATCCACTCGCCCGGCGAGTAATACCTGAACACTGCCCTTGAGGTCTTTGCTGTAGTAGGTTTCAACGCCCAGTTTTTCGAGTTCTTCAGCGTTCGGCAGTTGATAGAAATAGCCCTCGACCAGCCCCAACCTCAGTACCCTTGGATCCGAAAGGCTGGTGATTGCTGGCGTGTCTCCCGCCGTGACCAAATGACGCTCAAACCGAGCGTAAGGCAGGGTATAGAGTACGGGCACATTGCGCTTTACACCGCAAATGCCGCCCAACTGAACCTGGGCTTCCCGTCGCGCCAGCATGGCCCGCACCTCGGCGATAGGTAGAAACTTAAGGCGCGTATCCAGCCCCGCCTGCCCGGCAATCAGATGGTGCAGCGCACTGTAACTGGCCTCAAAAATTGCCCGCTGTTGACGCTCCACATTCGGCGCCACGGCCAACAGCGGCTCTGCTTGATTCAACGCAGACCACAACAGCAGCCATATACCCAATGTACGCGCAGCACCCTTCATGTCGTTTACTCGCTTGGGGGCACGTAGCCTTCTGCAGCATCCACGGCTTCACCTGCAAAGAACTTGTCGCGCTGCTCATTAAGGTAGGTGCGCGCCGTCATGTCCATCATATTGAGGTGCTTTTCATTGATCAGCAGGGTCTGGTGTGACAGCCACTCTTCCCACGCTTGCCTGGACACGCTATCAAACAACTCCTGGCCCTTGGCACCAGGCATAGGCGGTATATCGAGCCCTTCCATGTCCCGTTGATACTTCTTACAAAAAACCATTCGTGCCATGGATTATTCTTCCTCAATCAAACTTAGCTGGCGACGCTGCAACTGCTGCCAAAGCTTCTTTACGGGGGCTGCCAATCCCACCGCGGGGACTGATCCGCTTTCGTAGAAACCGCCACCGGATTCTGCAATCGCGGCCATTTCGTCGGCCAAGGTCACATACACCGGAGTAATATCGAGGTGATAGTGACTGAACGTATGGCGAAAACTGCTCGTTGATTCTAGCGCATTAACCTCACCATAGACATCCTGACAGTGGCTTCTCAGATCAATGTCCATCGCCAATTCGGGAAAACTCCAAAGGCCGCCCCAAATACCTGTAGGCGGGCGCTGCTCCAGATAGATCTGTCGCTGCGGGTTTTCGACAATCAGCATGCGCACCGCTTTAACGGGCTTGGCCTTGGCGGGTTTCCTGCCGGGGTAGTCCTGGGGGTTGCCCTGTTTACGCGCCTGACAGGTGCTGCTCAACGGGCAAGCATCGCATTCCGGGCGTGTACGAGTGCACAGAGTGGCACCCAGATCCATCATGACCTGGGTGTAGTGGCTACAGCGCTCTTGGGGGGTTAAACGTTCAGCAATGTCCCACAGTTGATTGTGCACCTTGGTCTGACCGGGCCAACCCGGTACCGCGTAGTGTCGTGCCAGCACTCGTTTGACATTGCCGTCGAGAATCGGTGCTCGCACCCCCATGGAGAGGCTGGCAATGGCTCCGGCAGTGGAGCGACCAATTCCTGGCAGCGCTTCCAAGGCCTCAACATCCTCGGGAAACTCGCCGCTGTGCAACTCAACCACCTGCTGTGCACAGCGGTGCAGATTGCGCGCTCTGGCGTAGTAACCCAACCCCGTCCACAAGTGCAGCACGTCATCCACTGGGGCTTTGGCCAGATCATAGACCGAGGGATAAGCTTGCATAAAGCGCTGAAAATAGTTGATAACCGTAGCCACCTGGGTTTGCTGCAACATAATTTCTGACACCCATACGCGATAGGGCGT
>JALUYN010000208.1 GCA_027012915.1 Cellvibrionaceae bacterium | reverse complement strand
CCCCGTTGTATTGGGAGCAAATGCTCAATGATTTTAAATTGCGCTTTTGTAATTTCCATAGGCGCTGATTTTATCAAATTTAGTGTGAACAGGCCCTAGTTTCAATATGCACTTCGACTTCTCTACCCATAGTTAATCAAGCCATTGAATGGCCGATTGGCTATATGGACAATACCGAGCTAAGAGATGAGATTGTTCGGATGTACTACAGCATGGGTTACGAAAACATCGGAGGTATAGATGGCAATGTAAAGACAGTTGTGAATGGGAGCATAGTTAACTCTAGCGTTCCATCAGATAAGCTGGCTAGGATCGTTAATGAAAGAGTCCGTATTGAACATGGAATATATCGAATCTCGTCAAAATTGGTAGTTCCTGATAAAGGAGTTTTGTATGAAACTCGAATCTATGATTGGCGGGGAGGCTGGCTAGACACCATTTTTCAAAGATATGTGATGAATTACAGCATTGTCTGTCCAGTAGACTATGACTATAGTCCTGCTCACTTATTAGATAAAAGAACTTATTTGGGTCCAGATGACGGAGTTTAGAAAGGACTGAGCTGTTCAGAGTTCTTTTATGCTTTTTTCTCAACTCAAAACAAGAGTCAAAGGCAAGTAGTAAAGTCGGTCACCAGAGTAATTGTCATACTGTCTCTATTAGTCTGTTCAGGCCGGAGCGAAGGAAGGCTGAAGTATGAGTAGATAAAGGCTCAAATACTATTGGACATACTATTTCTAGCTTTGGGGATTTATTACTGCGTCTTGTGGATTCATGCATACAGAAAAAACGAGAGCAGGTAGAAGCCTTTTCCGTATTGTCGCCATATTGGTGCTTTTGTGATGAGTCTTTCAGTAGTGACGCCCGATTAGCATGTAAGAAGGGTAAGGTGGTCGTTGCAGTCATGATTGCTATCTTGCTGCTTAGCTTCTTGATTTGAATGTCCATAATTGGCACGATCCCGTCAGGGAATAGAGGCTGAGGACCAGTAGAGGTTGATCTCTAAATATCGCTTGTAGGGGCAGTCTACCGAGTGATTTGAAGGGAATAGCTCTAAGGAAAGAGTTTCTCTCACAGGTGTTGTCCAGCAGATGTTGGTACAGGAATTTCTACCGGAGCATAAGCTTTGAAAAAGATCCTCATATTCGGAAATTCTGGTTCCGGTAAATCAACTCTTGCAAAGAAGCTCTGCCTGGCCGAAGGTCTATCTCATCTGGATCTGGATAACCTGGCCTGGATGCCAACGACACCTCCGCAGAGAAAGCCTCTTTCAGAGTCACAAGTTGAAATCTCCAAATTCATTAGCTCCAATAGCGGCTGGGTTATCGAAGGCTGCTATTCCGATTTACTTGAGATGGCGTTGCCGTTTTCGAATGAGCTGGTCTTTATGGATCTTCCTGTAGCGCTATGTGTTGAGAACGCACGCAATCGTCCGTGGGAGCCTCACAAATACGAATCCAAACAGGCTCAGGATAGCAACCTGGATATGCTGATTGATTGGATATCCCAGTACACCGCGAGAACGGACACCTTCTCCAGAGCTTCCCATGTCGCTCTCTATAAACAATATGCCGGCACTAAACGCATTGTTTCCGAAAATCAGTAGTTCCACTTTAGTCCTCGACATTAATCAATCTTATTTATGCCGCACTCATACGGGGCCCTTGTTTGCTATTGTATAGTCTCGGTCGGCACCGCTATGAAAATGAGAATTCGATTATGAACACAGGCGAGCTGGTATTCTTCTGCGGAGAAATGGGGGCAGGAAAATAAGGAGAAAACGCCGGAATGCGATTTTTTGGAGAGGGAAAACAGCCTGCACCAGAAGGTGCAGGCAAAAAAGCGGTTACGACTTAGAAAGCCGAAACACCGCCATCGATAGCAATCGTTTGACCGGTCATGTAGGTGTTGCCCGGTGAGCAAAGCATCAACATAACATTGGTAATTTCTTCAGGCTGACCCAAGCGCTTCATTGGTGACCCTACGGCCAGGAAGTCCTGTACTTCGCCCAGAGCGTTGTCCGTCACCAGAGGCGTCAAAGTGAAGAAAGGGCACACGGCGTTAACCAGAATATTCTTCTTGGCGTATTCAACCGCAGCTGTCTTGGTCACCCCAATCACTGCGTGCTTGGCCGCAGAGTAGGCGCCAATTTTTGGAGCGCCGCCCAAGCCCGCCATGGAGCTGACGTTAAGAATGCGTCCGCCACCTTGCTCCATCATCACCGGAATTTGATGTTTCATGCCGAACACAACACCTTTGGTGTTGATGGCAAATTGCTGGTCGTAGGTCTCTTCGCTCAAAGTGTGCAGTGGGCCCATCTCATGACCAGCACCAGCATTATTAATAGCGATATCCAGACGACCGTAAATTTCCTTGGCGGCCTCTACCATGGCGGCACAATCGGCTTCACTGGTAACGTCGCAGCGCACAGTAGTGGCGTCGCCAGGCAGACTGGCTGCAACCGCCGCCAGGCCTTCTTCGTTAATGTCACCGATTACCAGTTTGGCGCCACGCTGAGAAAATTCCTGGGACAGCTGGGCACCAAAGCCGCTGGCGGCACCGGTGATCAAAACAACCTTGTCGGTAAAGTCGAGCAATGGATCCATACGATTAATCCTCGGATAAAAGTTATTACAAAAATTTAGACTGCGGTAAATCCGCCATCAACCAGAAGTGGGTGGCCGGTCATAAAGCTGTTGGCCTTGTCGCAGGCAAACAACATCGCAGCGATTACTTCAGACGGCTCAGCGGCGCGTTTTAGTGCGGAGTGCTTGGTGATGTCACGCAGCACAGCTTCGCGTTCTTCTTCTGGAAACAGTTCCAGTGACTGGTCCAGCATCGGTGTGCGAGTAATGTATGGGCACACGGCGTTGACGCGTATG
>JALUYN010000207.1 GCA_027012915.1 Cellvibrionaceae bacterium | reverse complement strand
CATCTATTCGTTTAAGCTGTTTAGCATGTCCGGGCGGTTTAAGACTACTTTGGCGACGCCGTTGCCGACTTCAAAAATGACTGTTTCAAGCTCCATGGTTCCACCTCTATCACTGTTGTTATATTTCACCCCAATGGTATGCCATTTGAACAACGCGTCATTGTTCACAACGACCAACCCACTTGTGCTTTTAGACCTTTAAAAACCGGGGGGACTGATTTGAATCAAGCAGATTGAGAGACAGGCTTAACCTTTGTCCTAAATGTCTTATGATTAAGAAAAGTGCCCCTCACCAAAGGAGAGTGTTCAATGACAGCCAAACATATGCCACAGATGGTTTCCGTAATGGTGCCCTTCCCCTATTCCATTGAAGCTGGTGCGGTACTGAGCGATGCCGATGCCATGATGCAGAAACACCAGATCCGGCATTTGCCCGTCGTAGACAACAACGACATTATCGGCGTCATCTCTGATCGCGATTTGCAGAAGGCGGTATCCATCGGCCACAAGATTCAAGACGAGGCTGATTTACTGGTGGGCGACCTGGTGACTCATCGCCCCTATATGGTCGATGTCAGCGATCCCGTGGCCAATGTGGTGTCTGCAATGGCGACCAAACGACTGGGTTCGGTCATAGTTCTAAAAGAAGGCGATATTGCCGGTATTTTCACCGCAGTAGATGCTTTGGAGCACTACAGCGAACTGCTTCACGAGCTCTACGATAGCGACGGCGAAGGTAACGACGCTGCCTGACCTCAAGGCACCACAATTCAATAGAGAAACTAATCGCAAAGCACTCTATACTGAGGGCTGCAGAGAGTAACCTTTGGCTTTCACAGTGACAGTGATATCCAAAGCTGCGCGGCCCTCAGTAACGGAGTACCTATAATAATGAGAAAACTGCCAATCACCGATGCCTTCTTTCTGGCAACGGAATCTCGCCGTCAACCCATGCATGTGGGCGGTCTGAACCTCTTTACCTTCCCCGAAGGTGTCAACGAAACCGAATTCCTTCACAACATCAGCGACCAACTCAAAGAAGATACCGACTTGCGCCACCCGTTTGGCAAGCGTCTGAAAATGGGTAGTTTGGGGCAATACGGCCCCATCTACTGGAAGCAGGACAAGCTGCTGGATATGGACTATCACATCCGCCACTCAGCGCTGCCCAAGCCCGGCCGCTACCTGGAGATGTTTAAGCTGGTTTCAAGGCTGCACACCACCCTTTTAGACCGCTCACGCCCTCTTTGGGAAGTGCACTTGATTGAAGGTTTGCAAAACCGGCAGTTCGCCCTCTACTCAAAATTTCACCACTGTGCCATCGACGGCATGGGGGCCATGCACTTGATGAACAGCATGTTCACCGATGATCCAAAGGCGCAGATGCCCTACTCGCCGTTTTCGACAATGGCCCACGAAGCTTATAAAGCGCAGGTGCACAAGCAACGCAGACCGCGAGCGGAAGAACAGGACATCAAGCAGGTCTCCGAAATCCTAAAAGCCCAACTGGATACCACCCGCAATGTGGCCGGTGCGCTGAAGCGCTTTGCCGGAGTCTGGAGTGGATCGAGCGGCGACCTGGCGGTTCCCTGGCACCGTGTTCCGCAAACCAATATCAATACTCCCATTACCGGCGCACGCCGCTTTGTCGCGCAGTCCTGGCCCATAGAACGCATTAAGGCCATCGGTAAAGCCTTTGACGGTACTTTGAACGATGCCGTACTGGCCATCTGCTCCGGTGCCCTGCGTCGTCATCTCACCGAGCACAGAGATTTGCCGGAAGATCCCTTGTTGGCCATGGCGCCGGTCTCCCTGCGCGAAGAAGGCGATGTTGATTCCGCCAACGCCATTGGCTTTATGACGGCTAATTTGTCGACCCATATTGCGGATCCTGCGAAGCGTTTCGCCTCGATTCAATCTTCCATGCAAGCCGCCAAAGACAATCTGAAGGGAATGAGCCGCAAAGAAGTTGAGCTCTACACCATGGTCACCCAGGCACCGCTGATGGTATTGCAGCTGATGCGCCTGGCGTCCAAGTTCCCACCGTACAGCACCATTATTTCGAATGTGCCGGGTCCGAGAGAGCAACGCTACTGGAATGGCGCAACCCTGGATGGCATCTATCCAGCGTCCATTCCCTTTGATGGCATGTCACTGAACATTACGTTAGTTAGCAATTACCGAAACCTGGATTTCGGAATTACCGCTTGCCGCCATTCCGTACCTCAGGTACAACGCCTTATCGATTACCTCGATCAGTCGATCACTGAATTAGAAGATGCTGCGGGCATAAGCAGCACGCCTACAAAAAAACGAGCGCAGAGAAAAAAAGCTCCGAGTGCTGGAGCAAAGAAAACCGCTGAGGTGTAACACGCCTCAGCAATAACGCTACAGGAAAACACTATGCTACAACTCAATCGCCCGGATCTGTTGGCCAAGGGTTCTTACATCAATGGCCAGTGGATTACGGATTCCAGCGACTCTGTTAACGTCACCAACCCCGCCACCGGTGAAGTCATCACCACCCTGGCGGCCTTGGGTGCAGCTGAAACCCGTCAAGCCATCGACGACGCCGAAGCGGCTTTCCCTCTTTGGTCACAGAAAACCGCCAAAGAGCGCGCCAACATCCTGCGCACCTGGTTCAATTTGATTATGGAGAACCAGGAAGATCTGGCTCGCATTCTCACCGCTGAACAGGGCAAGACTCTGGCCGAATCCCGTGGTGAAATTGCCTACGGCGCCAACTATATCGAGTGGTTCGCCGAGGAAGCCAAGCGCATCGACGGTGACATTATTCCGCCGCCGAACAACAGCCAGCGCATTATGGTCATCAAGCAGCCAGTAGGCGTTGTGGCCTCCATCACCCCATGGAACTTCCCCAACGCCATGATCACGCGCAAGGCG
>JALUYN010000206.1 GCA_027012915.1 Cellvibrionaceae bacterium | reverse complement strand
CACTTCACCCTGGTCGATCAATTGTTGATTGGTGATGTGCCAACGCACTTCGAAACAAAAGAACAGGCCGCGCTTGTCTTCCAAGGTATAGGTGGTCGCCGTAGCACTGTAGCGTTCCAGATAGGTGGCCATGATGTTGAGTACGTCACCCAGGGTCTCGGCTTTATCGATAAACGGCCAGATGGCGCTGAATGTTCCCCAGTGCTGGCACTCGGCCAACTCCAGATTGAGATAGCGGTTGCCGCAGCGGGCTGAGGCCTCTTTCAGAAAGTTGTGAAAGGTCAGGCCTTGAACAATTTCCTGTTTGGAGTCGAGTGCGGCCGGGTCCATGCCTACGTCGCGAGCGATGGCATCGGGGTCGACGCCGTAGCGTTCTATCAGTTCTCGGGCGCCGGTTAGCGAGGCGCTGGGCAGGGGTGCTGTCATGGTGTTACTGCTGGCATTATCACTATTATTATTCAAGAGCCAAACTTGCAGCTCCTTGTGGATAGTATCCTAAACCAGCGGTGGTGAAAACGCGCCAAAACAGCAGGATTTATCGCTCAGCAGTGCTATTGCGTTTAAAGGCTTTGGAAAAGTTGGACTTGTCTGTGTGGCCCTCCTTGCGCGCTACATTGGAAAACAACAGATTGGTTTTGAGCAGGTACACAATAGCCGCTTCCTTTTTGACGCCGGCGCTACTGAGCCCGAGCGAGCCAATTCTGAAGATTGTCGCGTGTGTCGATATCTATAGTGGCGTTAGGGCAAGCGACGGGAATAACCGCGTCGGGGTGGGCCAACAGAATTTTCTTGGCGCCGCGATCGCCACTGAGTTGCCCCAGATCTGAAAAATAGTTTTCGGGAAACAATGCCGGAATACCCGGTTGGCCATCGTAATGGGCGGCGATAATATGTTCGCCGTCGCTGCGGTTCAGCAGTGCATTCAGATCATCATGAGTGACTGCTATCTGGTCAGCAGCCAAAATCAAAAGGCTTTTATAGTGTTTCGTCAGCTGTTGAGTGGCAGCGGCTATTGAGTGGCCCAGCCCTTTTTGCCAGTCGTGGCTGTCGATAGTGGCAACTCTATCGACAAGTCTCTGATTCATGGCGTGTGCGAGGTCTTTCTGCCAGCCACCGGTAACCACATAGACGTGTTCGCCGACACTGGCCCGCGCTTTTTCGATGGCCCATTGCAACATGGGTTTACCATCAACGCTTGCCAGTACCTTGCAACCTTCAAAGCGGCTCGAATGTCCGGCGGCGAGAATTACAATGGCGGTGTTGTGTTTGGTTGTCATAAAGGTTTTATTACATGCAGATAATGTCAGCGTGGCGCGATGTGATATTGACCGCCGCCGAAGTTACGCTAGATTTGGGGAGTCTGAACAGCTCGGGCCAACAAAAATAATAATACATCATAGAACCAGGGGAGAGACTGATATGACTTTATTGATTGCCGGATTGCTGTTGTTTTTTGTTCCTCATTCACTGTCCATTTGGAATGAGAGTCTACGTGACCGCTGCGAGGCCAAGCTTGGTGAGATGGGCTGGAAGGGGCTGTATTCCATCGTTTCTCTGGCGGGGATGGTATTGATCGTTATGGGCTATGGCGAAGCGCGATTGACGGCCGAATGGCTCTATACCCCACCTGCCGCGTTGCGCCATGTGGCCATGTTGCTGCTGGCGCTGGTGTTTCCGCTGATCGTCGCGACCTATTTTCCCGGGCGTATCAAAGCGATTGTGAAGCACCCCATGTTGATCGGTACTGCTCTGTGGGGGTTTGCGCACTTGCTACTCAACGGCAGTGTGGCGGATGTACTTCTGTTTGGTAGTTTTGCCCTGTGGGCGCTCTTGGATCTTTGGTCTATGAATAGCCGTGAGCAGCGCGCAATAGTGACGGCGCCGGTGTTTGCCTGGAATGACATTATTGCGATTGTTGTTGGGTTGGGGGTTTATGGGTTGTTTGTGGTGAAGGCGCATGTTTGGTTGACTGGAGTGCCGTTGGTTTCTTGAGTCTTTTTTTCTTCTTTGTTTGCGGAGTGGGTTTGTAGGCTGGGTTTCGCCCAGCTGGGCGAGTTAAGGGTTGTGGGCGCCCACAACCCTTAACAATCCCGAACCGCCCCAATCAGTCACCGGCTGCGCCGGTTCCCTGCGCTACTCAGAAACTAGCGGCCGCTCGCAAACTCGCATTTTTTGACACTCAGTCAAAAAATACTCAAACAGTGCTCGCTGTTTGCGCCGCTAATTTCTTCCGTTGCTCGGTGACTTCAAAGGGGATTCAGGGTGCCACATTAGAATTTGGCACCCCGGGTCCCGCAGGATCAGCTCAGAGCGAGGGAAGCCGAAAAAATACCATTCCTGCTATCTCAGATGTGACTTCTAGACGTGTCGACGGCCGCAGGCCAAAGCTAAAATACCCCCATCAATGAGAGAGGAACCAAACCATGGACATGTCCCTAACCGAAGAACAGCAACTGATTCAGGATATGGCGCGCAAGTTCGCTGAAGGTGAGCTGGCCCCGGTAGCAGCCCAGCTGGATTTGGCAGAAGATCCAGCGGCTTGTCGCTCGATATTTCTGGGTAATTTGAAGAAGTTGGCCGAACTCGGTTTTATGGGGCTCAACGTCGATGCGAACTACGGCGGTTCTGAAGCGGGCGTGGTGTCTTTTAGTCTCGCTCTGACGGAGGTGGCGCGTGCCTGCGCTGCGACGGCTGTGACCATGTCGGTAACCAATATGGTGGGCGAGGTAATTCAGAGTGTTGCCAGTGAGGAGCAGAAGCAGTGCTACCTGCCGAAGCTGTGTTCTGGCGAATACCCCGCGGGCGGTTTCTGTTTGTCGGAAGCGGGTGCGGGGTCTGATCCTTCAGCGATGAAAACCCGTGCAGTAAAAGACGGCGATCACTGGGTACTGAATGGCACCAAAATGTGGATCACCAGCGCCGAG
>JALUYN010000205.1 GCA_027012915.1 Cellvibrionaceae bacterium | reverse complement strand
AAACTGAGCTACCACGCATACAGAACCTAGCCATCCGAATTCCGGTTGGCCAAGGCCAACGGGAAATTTACTCTGAGAATTGTAAACCCCAGTTGGTCACCCAGCTGGGGTTTTCTGTATGGGAATTGCAAAACACCAGACTGAACAAAACTCAAATAGAGAGGTTTAAATGAAACGAAAAACACATCGCTATCGCAATCGACATCTGTCGATCCGAGGCAACCCACGATTTGGACAACGGGTGGTCAAAGCCAGAAAAGGTAAAGGCAGCTTTGTCCGGGAAAACGTCAACAAGAGCAACTACGACTCCTATTCGGAAAGCGCTGTTGCCTAGGGTCTCTTAACACTAGAGCGTTTCCCCAATAGGAGTTTTCACCCCCGGCGCTGCCGGGATTCACTCACCAGCGGTAACAGGAGAACCATCATGGATACCGATGATACTGAATTGGAAAATGTTGCCGTTTTGAGCAACAACTGATTCTTACGGCCCAGACTCTTTGAGTCTCTTCTTGGCCTATGGCAAGTATGTGCACTTGCCATAGGCCTTTTTTGTTTTAACGACCGCATGCTTGGGGCGTTTTTATCTGGGCACAGAACTTGCTTTTTATCTCGCAAAAAATGGAGAAAGTCGTGACCACTATTAGCACCGGATACCCTATCAACGCGAATTCAGGCTACCAAATCAAACCGACCAATTTGGAAACCATTGATCGTGTCGCGCCCTTTGATAAAAGCTCATTAACCATCATGAACCTGGAGCAACGCCAGCAACAACTGGACCTGCAAAACAGCCAACCCCAATCTGTGATCATTGAAGACAATGGTAAGATTATCGCCTCATTTGGTGACAACGGCTGGAGGCATTTTCAGAATGGCGGCGATAGTGATTTCCGCTACACCGCTATGAACGACGCTCAGGTTATCGGCGCTCTGCAGAAGAAGTACGGAGGTACACTTCAGGTCACCACCTACCCTCCCGGACAAGGCCCCACCGCCGGTGAAGTGTTTGAAAAAATACATGGCTACGCGCCGCCACGGCTCGTCGACTACACCGTTTAACCGGCAAATTTTTGCCGCCATCTCAAGAAATATAGAACGGATTATTGCGTTAATACGAATTGGCGGCGGATGGCAAAGTAGCAGCGACCCTCAGTAAGATCGCGACCCAACACCATTTCCAGCATGTTTTGGATGGTCAAAACCATCAACATTTTCAACGGTGAAGAGCCCATCGCCTCGGTGATTCAGACGCTGCTGTTGCAGCGTTCTCAATAAAGGCGCATTTTCACCGCGAATTGATAGTTATTGTTAATGCTCATCGATCTGCGACTGGTTACTGTGAGCGTCTCACAATAGAACTCACAGAGAGAGGAACTGTCATGTTCAGTCACGTTATGATTGGCGCAAACGACGTCGAGAAATCCAAAGCATTCTACGACGCTATTCTGGGCACCCTGGGCCACAAGCCCGGCATCATCGACCCGAAAGGTCGCTGCATGTACCTGGCGGGTGACAATATCTTTATGTTGACCTTACCTATCGACGGCAACACAGCCACTCACGCCAACGGTGGCACTATCGGTTTTGCCGCAGCCAGCACGGAAGACGCTGACGCCTTTTACGCCGCAGGCCTGGAAAATGGCGGCACCATCTGTGAAGACGCACCTCCGGGAGTCCGCGAGGGTGGCGGTTTGCAAATGTATCTGACCTACCTGCGCGACCCCGCCGGTAACAAGGTCTGTGCGATGCACCGTCTGTAAGTACCCTGCCTTAGAGCCCCTGACCATTCAGGGGCTTTTTCGTTGTCATCTACACCCTTGTCATCCCCACCCTTGTCATCCGTGCAGTGACAGCGCAATTAATCGCTCAATAACGCCGCGATATTCGATACACTGAGCCAACACCTAAAAGGGACTTATTTATGCGTTGGCCGCTTCGCCCGATCTCTGCCGAAACATCTGTCGTAACCTCACTTGAGGTAGGACCACCGTCGATATCCGAGCAGAAGCTGCAACTACTGACATCGCTGAGCGCGCTCACCCTCGACGAAAAAGAGCCGACTCTGCTCTCGATTTTTTTAAGCGACAACGATGAAGTTGCCCATCTGTACATCAACGACGTCCAGAGCGATTCACAGCGAGTTCTGATTACGACTCATACACCGCACTATGACAATGCCTGGGGCACGCTGGGCCCGGCACTGCTACTGGATCGCGACAGCGGCCAACTCCTCAAGGTATTGCGCGGCTCTCACTCCGCAATGCTGCCCAATGGCAATTTTCTACTTGGATTGGAAGGTTACGACGCATTCGACACCTGGCTCTACGATGAACAGGGCAATGAATTGCAACAATGGCGCAGCTTTGGCCACTATGTCATTGATGAGCAAGGCGGCATTCGAGTCGTCGAGTGCGATGGCAATGCGCCCACGCACAGCCATATCGCGAAACTGCACCTCGACGGTTCCATCGAGCGCGGACCCGCTCTGAATCATGGGCAAGTTCCACCGCCACTTGTTGTAGAAGAAAACGACCTACTGATTTTTGACCATGGATCCTTGCGATACTTCAACCATGAACTGCAGGAACTTCAATCGAAAGAGATTTTTAAGTGCGACGATCAGCAATCAAATCTGGTTCTCGCCACGCTTTCTTTGTACGACGAAGACACGACAACAAATTTGATGACGACAATCTACCTCCGAGACAATAGCGTCTCGGGAAATTATGTCAGACATCGCTGGCAGTTCGAGTGGTACATTACCTGAGCGAATCACACCAAAGGTTATCGACCATGAGCATCGGCAATATTCTAGGGAATATCCCCACGGATCTTAGCGAAGAGGCTTTTACAAATATTGAGCAAAGCAACTCACTGAAGATCGAGCGCATTGTTTCGAAAGGCCACACTTCTTCGGATTGGTACGATCAGG
>JALUYN010000204.1 GCA_027012915.1 Cellvibrionaceae bacterium | reverse complement strand
AGTGAAGCACTCAGTACCAACCTGCCAATCGCGACCATCGAATCAGAAAGCTCTGCCTGCGGTAGTACGGGCCAGGTAGCACAGCTTGGCGTCAACGGCTGTGTCGCGATATTTGGCAACCCGATTTGGAAATGTACCAGCCTCCAAGATCAATCCCTTCAGCAGGGCCACGCCCAAGCTCTTGTCAAGGCCTACCAGCAACACGGCCTCAAATGCCTTGAGCTGTTGTATAACGATTTCTCCTGCGCGATCATCGACAGCGACAACAATAAAATCATCCTCGCAGTCGATCACCTGGGACGCTATCCGCTGTACTATACGTTATCCCGGAATCAACTCGTCTTTGCCTCAACCGCCAAGACAGTACTTGCTCACCCGAGTATCACACGTGAAATAGACCCTCAAGGGCTATACAACTACGTGTACTTTCACATGGTGCCAGGGCCAAGCAGTGTCTACAAAAACCTGAGCAAGCTTCAGGCAGGGACCGCCCTCGAAATAAGCTCAGGCCAATCCAGAATCCACCGCTACTGGACACCCGGCTTTTCCGAATTCCACGGTGACAGCTTCACCCGAAAAAAGAACGAGCTGCGTCATACGTTGACCCAATCCGTCGAACGAGCCACAGCAGGAAAAAATAACGTCGGAGCTTTTCTCAGCGGCGGCCTGGACAGCTCAACCGTTGCCGGCATCCTTTCTGAGACCTCTCAAGACAAAGCTCGAGCATTCTCCATTGGCTTTGATGCCGAAGGCTACGACGAAATGGCCTATGCCAGAATTACAGCCAAGCATTTCGGCATCGAGCTCAATGAATACTATGTAACACCTGAAGATGTTGTTACTGCGCTACCAATGGTTGCCACCAGTTACGATGAACCATTCGGCAACTCTTCAGCTCTTCCAGCCTGGTTCTGTGCCCGCTTTGCCCGCGAAAACGGTATTGAGCTTCTCCTTGCAGGCGACGGCGGCGATGAACTATTTGCTGGTAACGAACGCTACGCCAAACAAAAGTTGTTTGAAATATATGGCCAGATACCGCGCCTGCTGCGCGAGGGCCTCATTGAGCCCGGCACCTCATTGCTGAAAGATCGACTCGCTGTGTTTGCCAAGGCGGCCAGCTATATCGAACAGGCTTCTACGCCACTGCCCGACCGCCTGCAGAGCTATAACTTCCTGCATCGCCATGCCCCGAACGAGATCTTTGCTCAGGACTTTCTGGAGAGTGTAGAAACAGAATTGCCTCTCACTATTCAGCGAGACGTATACAACGCCCCCACGGATGCGAGCAAGCTGAACAGAATGCTCTATCTCGACTGGCAATTTACACTTGCCGATAACGATCTGCGCAAAGTGAGCCACATGTGCGCAACCGCAGGCGTGGATGTTGCGTACCCGATGCTCGATGATGAGCTGCTAGACTTCTCCTGCAAGATTCCAAGCAACGAAAAGCTCAGAGGGCAGAACCTCAGAGATTTTTACAAGAAGTCGCTAACTGGCTGGCTGCCCGACGAAACCATCAACAAGAGTAAACAGGGCTTTGGACTGCCCTTCGGCGTTTGGATGCAAGAGCATAAGCCTCTTCGGGAAATGGCATACGACAATCTTGTTGCCCTCAAGAACAGAAATTATCTCGACAATCGCTTCCTCGACAAACTTATCGGTCTGCACAAGGACGAGCATGCAGCCTACTACGGAGAACTTATCTGGGTTCTCACCGTATTTGAACTATGGATGGACAGAAACTGATGAATGCGCTTATGGAACCAAAGCAACATAACTATCCGGATCCCGAAGCACCAGTTTCGCCAATTTTTTCGAGCCATTCCTGCAATCTAAAGAAACAACCAGCACCTTCGAACTCAATACTGGCACTTAAGCACAAGATTTATGTATCCAGTGGCCGAGCTGCTATCTGTCTGGCACTGGAAGACGCTGGTATTAAAGAAGGCGATAGTGTATTGGTCCCGGCTTTCCACTGTGAGTCGATGATTTCACCGGTGAAGTGGTGCAAAGCGACCCCTGTCTTCTATCGCGTAAAAGACGACACATCCCTAGATCTCAATGACATCCGTCGACATATAACCCCCGACATCAAAGCTATCATTGCCACTCACTACTTTGGTTTCTTGCAAGATCTGAATGAACTGAGAGAGGTCTGCGATCAAAACAATATCGTTCTGATTGAAGACTGCGCCCACGCGTTCTATGGCAATCGACACGGTCACAATGTCGGCGAGTGGGGAGATTATGCAGTCGCGAGCAGCATGAAATTTTTCCCGGTTTATGACGGTGGAATTCTAGCGAGTAATCGTCACCCTCTAACTGCTGTGAACACCACTGCGCCACCAAAATTGTTTGGTATCAAGTCAATTATCAATACCTTGGAACGCTCAGTGCGATTTCAAAGACTGGGACTACTCGGAAAACTATTTAATGTGGCATTAAACCTGAAAGGCTGGCTTTGGAATGCCCTTAAGTCCCTTTCCAGCAACAACCACGGTGAAATATCCGGCCCGGGCTCCTCAGATGGTGGCTACGCACTGGATGAAAACTGGATTCACAAAGAATCCACTTCGGCATCACGCAGCATTATCCTCCACTCCGATTTCGAACTTAACCAGACCATCCGCCGGAAGAACTACCAAGTGTTAGAATCAGCCATTAAAGATCTACCCGGTGTAAAACCTTTGTATGAGCACTTGCCGGAAAACGTTGTACCTCTGATTTTTCCCGCTTACATCGAAGATCCGAGCACATTTTTTCCTTTAATGAAGAATGCGGGGATACCCATATGGCGGTTTGGCGAGTACCTTGACCCACAAATCGATGACAGCATCTGTGCCAACAGCATGAAACTCTCGGCCCACGTCTTCCAGTTCCCATGCCATCAAGAGCTGACCCAACGCGAGCTCGATTGGATGCTTAATACCATTGAAAAA
>JALUYN010000203.1 GCA_027012915.1 Cellvibrionaceae bacterium | reverse complement strand
CGATCCTTTTATCCGCAAGTTGAGCCTTAGAAAACCTGTGAAAAGCCCGATTCTCCCCAGTGTCGGGCTTTTTAGTTTGTATCTGTAGTGGCTTGCCAACTTCACTCCTGGGTTTTACCGGCCCGGTGAGCCACTTCAAATACAAATTACCAGCCGAGCACCGGCAAGGATCGGGTAATGGCAGACGAGCCAATAAGCCTGAAAGGACGCCTTGAGGTTCTACAGTACGAGTTCAATGAGTTGTTCGCGTACATGCTTGATTTAAATTTCCGATGTGAGACTTGGAAGTACATCAAAGAAAACCACCCTGAAACCTATGCTCGTGCAAAAGAGCAAATAGAGCGGGCAGACAGAGAGTCAGAACATGAAACTATCGATTGTTGAAGATCTAGGTCGGTTGTGGCGTTGGGGCAAGATTGTGGTTCTGGTTTGTTTGGTCGCGGGTGCTGGCTATTTCGTTAGCGTCCCCTGGGGTTGAGTATGAATCAACGAATGGATGATCAAGGTTTTAAGTCCTGGCTGAAGGAGCGGACGCCGACGCTGAGAGCATGGGGGGCGGCTCTCCGGAAATGGGGGCCAGCCATCTTCGATGCGCTGATTTGGCAGAAACTGATCTGGGCCACCCAATCAGTCAATGTGTGGCTGTATCAGGGCAATGCGGATGAGTCCGTATCTGGTCGTTCGTATCGCCTGCGTAATCACCGGTTCGGCGGATGGTTTTGGGGCAGTCAACGCAAAGCTATCAACTGGTTCTTCAGGACGTTTTTCCGCCAAGCGGATCATTGCAAGAAAGCCTATGAGGCTGAATTTGCCAAGCGAGTGTTTTTGAGATGAAAAAGTCAGAGCTATTGGCAGACCTTCAAAACAAGGTGCTGCGTGTATTTGGTGAGAAGGAACAGCCAGATACAGACAAGAACGCTGAAGGCATCAAGGTTTATACCGTTGAGGTTCTGGAGCGTAAAGACACTACTGCAGTAGGTAGAACGATTGTTTTTTACGTGCTTGACGAAGGGCAGCCGGACGAGGCGGCCTATTACAAAGACGAGATCGAAACGCCGGCTCCATATCAAAACGCAGTAGTGCAGTACTTGAGCAGTTTGGGTTTCATTCGCTTTGAGGTCACAAGTCGCCATCCTGTTCTGGGTTACTGTATTGCCGACGTCTGGAAAGATAACAACGATGGCACAGCCGAAAAGCAACAGATTATCGCGTTTTTTAAACCGAACGGTGACCCTGACTATCGAGTGGTTGTGTAATGTATGGCTCATGTTGCAACGGTCACGATAAGTGCTGCAAAGGTTCCTGCTGATCAGACCAATTTCACAGTAGAGATTGACCTGGCGCACATGCCGACGTCGTTTTGGTCCGCGGTGGCTAGCGGTGGCGGTGACATACGGGCTTTTAAGTCCGATGGTACAACCGAGTTGCCGCGCGAGGTTGTTAAGTGCGATACGGGCACTGATACAGGTAAGCTTTGTGTCAAATACTCGGGGCTACTATCAAGCTCTACTGATACTGATATTCAAATTCACGCGGATGGCGTGAGCTCAGATTACGCAGCAACGCACCAATACGGCCGAAACGCCGTATGGTCTGAACATGAGTCGGTCCATCATTTTGAGGATCTGTCCGATTCAACAGGTAATGGGTATGACCTATCAAACAATGGGGCGTCTGTTACCAACGGTGTAGCGGATTTCCCCGCGTCGGATGCGTCGCTTGTAGCACAGCGTACCGGACCCTCAGGCACAGGCAATTTATCGTTCAGCTTCTGCTTGAAAACAACGCAGGCGGGAACAAACAAGCACCTTGTTAACATCGGCGCGGCTGCGACCGATCAAATGTTCCTGGCCATTCTCAATGACGGTGTTCTGAAGGCTGGTGCCTGGGGTGTAAATACATTCGGTACCACTACGCTCAATGACGGTGCTGAGCACTGGATTGACTGCGACTATGACGGCTCCCGAATGAGGGCCTATGTAGATGGCGCACTGGAAGTAACAAGCGCGTTGTACTCGTCGCTGAATGTCGCGGACTTGGCGTACCACCTTGGCCACTACCGTGGTGGCGGCTCAGTCTTCGCACTTGACGGTGAAATGAGCTGTTTCAGCGTGGCGAAGGCTTCCCATTCGGCGCAGTACTACGAAACGAGACACGCGAATAGATCCGACCCGGCGTCGTTCTACAGCGTTGTCGAGGTAAGCGGGGGAGGGGGTACAACCCTAAACGCTGATTCCGGAACTTTTGCCCAAACTGGCACAGATGCCAGCCTGAAGGCAGACAGGTTGCTCTCTGCAATATCGGGAAGCTACACCGCAACCACTGACGCAGTGAATTTGCTGGCTGATCGGATTATTGCTGCAGCCACTGGTGGATATACCGCCGGAGGACAAGACGCAAGCCTTCTGGCAGATCGCACTGTTAACGCTGGTACTGGCAGTTACACACTGACCGGCC
>JALUYN010000202.1 GCA_027012915.1 Cellvibrionaceae bacterium | reverse complement strand
AGAAGAAATGGGGGAAAAACGCCCCATACCACCTCTAAAGATAGAAGCGAAATAAAGAATCGTAAATCGGAAAAACGAACAAAAAGAAGACTACAAAATCACACTGCAGATGAGAGTTGTTACTAGTGAAAAATTTAAGATCTGTTGAACTGAGACTGAGTGTGACTCAGCGCTCAGCAATACCTTCCCAACCAGATTTAACCGTCTTAATGAGATTGATACACTCATCAAATGAAGAATTATCACTCTCGATATTGCCTTGCAGCAAACGAATCTGAATATATTCGTAGAGTCTATCCAAATCTTTCGGAATATCGGAATCCAAATCAAGATTTAGAGATTCGCGCAAACCGCCAACAATATCCAGAGCCTTGCCAAGAAACACACCTTTGCCGGACAGATCATTGCGATCTGCGCAAGCCTTGGCTTGATTCAGACGCTCGATGGCGCCCTCAAACAACATCAAGATCAGTTGATGCGGTGAAGCATCGTTTACCCGAGTTTCCAGCTCAAGATTTCGATAGTTTTGAGCTTGTTTCTGAGTCATTGTTTTATCTAACTCCTCGACAACGATGCATTGAGAATTTCAAATTGAGTTTCCAGATAATCACGAGTGCTGTCCAGCTGTTGCACCAATATATCGTTATAGGCAAACTGTTTTTCCAACCGAGTTCGGAAAATATCGATACGATCATTAAGCTCCGTGCGCTCTTCCGCAATCTGACTCAACTCTCGCTGCATAGCGTCTTCCTTGTTCTTTAGTGAACCTGTCAGAACGTTATCGAGCAGGCGATCTAGCTGATCGGCGATTCCACGCACAAACTCGACAGAGCCACGTTTACCAACGGGCCCGCCGGACACACTAACACGCAACCCTTCGCTAGCATCTCCTTCGGCACCCACCAATGTCTGCCCCGTACCCGTGGCCGCTTTACCATTGATCGTACCGGCGACATCCAAACCTTTGATGACTTCATTTTCACTGCCATCTGAAGCCTGGATACCCAGTGTGGCCCCCATATTCGCCTCAGCTGTTTCTATGGTGAAGGTTTGGCCATTACCAAAATCGAACTTGAAGTTGCCGTTGGCGTTACCACCTTCGAAGGTAACCTGAGCCGAATTGGCGAGGGTCTCCTGATCCACACCATTGACAGTTTGTAGCGACAAACCAAAACCATCACTGCCAGAATTGGAAACTCCGACCTGAGCAGTCAGCCCCAGAACATCATCGGCACCTACTGCCGAAACCGACAGAGTGTTAGTGCTGGCCTGATTCTGCGTATCATAAAAAACAACTTGCCCTGATCCATTCAAGCGCGCCTCAACATCGCCTGCATTCAAACCTGCCGTTGTTAGCCCGGAATCAAGTGCAGTTTGAATCTGAGCCAAAACATCAGTATTGGCGGCACCAGTGCCATCGACCGTAGATGACAGATCAACATTGACAGCAGTTCCATCAACATCCAGAGCGAAAGTAGCATCACCCAGTGCAGAGTAGTCCTCCCCACCGGCAAGCACAGTTGTACCCGCGCCAGTTTCTGCCCCTATACCATCAGCAACAACCTGCAAAGTCTGACTCGAATTCTGAGCTGCACTGGTCAAGACCAGACCATTTCCAGACACCGAAGCAACAATATCTCCGGCACTCAGGCCTGCCGCAGTCAAAGCACTATCAAGCGCTGATTGAACGGCAAAAAGATTATCGTCCACATCACCCACATTGGTGTCGCTGTTAAGGTCTGTAGTCGCATCCTGATCAACCCGAACTTCAAGATCAATTCCATTGAAATTTAGCAGCAGCCCCCTGTTTACGGAGGAAAAATCAATACCTGCGGCTGCAATATCGAGGCTCCCGGCAGAGGTAGTCGCACCGGCCGCAGAAACGACGTCCACACCCTGCAAATTCGTATCCGCCTGCAAGGCAGACTGAATTGCCGCTGCCAGACTGGCGCCATCGGCATAGCTTGCATTAGCTATTTGAATGGTATTGGAAGTAGTACCGTTGACCACTACGGTGAACTCATCATTTGATGAATCAATGGTGACCGCACTGCTGAAATCGTCATTCAAAGCCAGAGATGCGACCTGATCAGTTTCCTGCTTACCTGTAGTAATACCAAGCGCACTAGCCAAGCCTGCATCAGCTGACTCAATGGCGAAGGTTTCTCCGTCGCTAAAAGCAATCTTCAGTTGCCCGTCAGACTGAGAGCCCTCGAAAGAAACGGTTGCGGTTAAACCCTCTGCTGAAAAATTGGAATCGGCGTTAATTGCGCTTTGCAGCGCCGCGGCGAGATCACTGCCATCGGTGTATGAGGCATTCGCCAGTTCAATGTTATTGGAGGTTACTCCGGCAACAGTCAGCGAAAAATCGTCGTTGCTGTCATCAATCACGAGAGGAGCCGAGAGCGTATCCACAACGGATAGGCCGTTGACCGCTTCCAGCGAGCGCGGCCCTTGGCCGGGCACATAAAAACCCAGCTCGCGCGCTGTATCGGTATCCAGTGCCGTAAAGTTGACAGACGATGATGAACCAAACGTTGAAGATTCAATAGAAAACGACTGCTTGCCTGCGTCATAAGTCACTTCAACCGACTTAGCCCGAGACAACAGATTTTCATCGGCATTAATCTGAGCTTGCAGCAGCTGCGCCAGTTCTGTTCCGTTATAGGTTCCGGCGCTCAATTGAATAGACTGGGAATTGGTACCGTCTACATTGATCTTGAAGGTGTCATTGTCAGCATCAATGGTAAAGCTGCCTGAGGTACCATTACCAACAAACTCACCCCGGGTAGCCAACTGACTGATCACTACGTCGTAGGTGCCAGCAGCGGTATTCGTGCCGCCCGTCTGAAACGCAAGCTGGGAATCGGTTGTCGTGCCAGTGCGCGTGAACAACGTAGTCATCGCGTCCGGATCATTGTTCAGAAGGCTTGTAAACTTGCCACTATCAAACTCCAACAGGCCGGTGTCCTTATTGGTTTTAATACCAACCTCGGATAAGGCCCGAAATTCAGTACCAGACAGTGACGACACGACACCGCCAATGACGCGCTGCATCTGAACCTGAAGTGTTCTCACGGTGGAATCACCGGTGAAGAGACTACCCTTCCCCTCTTCGGTGTCGAACTGGGTCAGTTCGTTAATACGCCCTTTTAAAGCGTTGTAACTGTCAACCAGATCACTCATCTTGCTGGCTACGGCTGCCGTGTCTCTCTCAATCGTCAGATTAACCGGACCGGAGGTGGTCTGCTTCAGGTTGAGAGTCACACCGTTAATAACACCGGCGACCAAGTTATCTTCCCGGGTAACGCTAAGCCCGTTAACTTTAAATTGAGCATCGCTGGCTAAACCGGTATGCAGAAGCCCCGCACCGGTTGTCGTTTCGTTAAAGTTAAAGCCATCCAAACCATTGGATGCATTACTGACTTCGACCTTGAAGCCATTATCTTCACCACTGTCTTGAGATTGCAGTAACAATCGGTAGCCAGAGCCAGTATCGACAATCGTCGCCGAAATCCCCAGATCCGATTTGTTAATAGCATCGCGCAGCCCGGTAACCGTATGGTTGGTTGCATCAACTTTGAGAGTTTTTACTGCTTCTGAAGTATTGGCTGTAAACGAGTCAAAACTGGTGACATTGCCATTGGCATCCCGAGTGGTACCCACGGTACCGAAGGTAAATTTCAAAGTACCTTCACCGACAATATCGTTTAGATTGGAAAATTCGAGGCTGGCAATAGTTTGCCTCTGGGCCAGAGAATCAACTTCAATTGAATATAAGCCCGGTGACGCTACGCTACTGGCTGTAGCTGTAACGGCGTTTTCATTGGTTGAGCTGGCCGTATTGTTTTTGAAGGAGGAGGATAGATTCAAGGCCGATACGGATGATTCAAAATCTGACACCAGGCCTTTTAACGCGCCAAATTCCGAAACCTGGGCGTTGAGCACTTCTTCTTGGGAATCAAGGCGGTTTTCCGTTGGTCCGCGTTCGGCCTCAACCAACTGATCAACCAAGTCCGCCGTCAAGACACCTGAACCAATACCTAGAGACGAAATCGACATATTTACCACCTCCCCATAATGGGACCACCCCGGGCTTGCCGGGGTGGTTAATTTGAACTGAATCTGAGCCTGTCAGCTGCAGCTTTTGCTCCCAAGAGCTAGGCCTGCGCGCTGAACAATCTTACTGGCTCTTCATCATTCAAGTTTCGCGCCAAATTGAGGACTACATCATCAGGTATTCTACGAATCACCTGTTGCGTCTCTCTATCCAGAACCGTTACCACCGGGCGACCTGCATCTTCATCGTAACTGAACTGTAGGTCTCTCTGGGTAGATTGAACGTAGTCGTTCAACTTGGATACAGCTTCATCCACCTTTTTCTGCTGCTCTTCAAGGGCCTGCGGGTCAACAGTTGCTTGCGCTTGCTGTTGCGCCACTGGCGCCTTCTCGGGTGGCAATTCCTTGCCGCTTGGAGCTGCACTTTTGGCTGCTCCACCGCTGTTGGTTTGAGCAGAAGCAGAACCAGACGGAATAACCGCAACCGTTGTTGGTTTTACTTCATTCATATCTCAATCCTCAGTCAGGTTTCCGATTTGGAGGCCTACTAACGTTTATGTTAGCAGATCTCCTCCTCAATTACCGTCTAGCTCCGATTACTGAAGCAGTGACAGTGCCTGCTGTGGCAAGGCGTTTGCCTGTGCCAAGATCGAAATACCCGCCTGCTGCAGAACTCGCGTTCTGGACAGTTCGGCCGTTTCAGCTGCGAAGTCCGCATCCTTGATTCGGCTGTTTGCAGCGGTCAAGTTTTCCTGAGCAATGGTCAAGTTGGAAATGGTGGTTTCGAAACGGTTTTGAACCGCACCCAAATCCGCTCGAGCCGCGTTAACCTTATCCAGTGCGTTATCGATTGCTGTCAGGGCCTGGTTGGCGCCGTCCAGAGTCGAGATATCCACGTCGGTCAGGAACTGGCCGCTAACACCACCGCCGTACTCACCTTTGCGGAAACCTGAATCACTCAGACCGGTAGTACCTTTGGTACCGCCTTCGATAGTGATCTCTCCAGCTGATTTCAAGGTCACGGTGGAGTAAGTAGTTTCAGCAATACCGGTAGATACGGTTGCGCTGCTACCGAAGCCGATAGATGCATCGGCGCTGGAGAACGATCCAATACCGTCTACAGCTTTATCCAGGCCAAAGCTTCGGGATACTGTTGCCGAGGTGCCTTCATCAGATGCTGTAAATACAGAGATGTTACGGCCGTCGGCTGCAGTCAAGGTGATTGACTTACCGTTATCGGTTGCAACGACGCCTGTTTGACCAGACTTCTCGTTGATCAATGCGATAGTAGCCGCGCGGTCTTTCTCAAGATCACCCACAGAAGTGATAGTACCGATGTCTACATTGTTGATCCAAACATCCAGCTGATCGCCAGCATCGGACGCGGTTGCAGTAGCGCCTGCGCTACCTACTACGACAGTTGCGTTAACTTCAGCGGTAACACCAGTAGAGTCGGATGCACTGTTGATGGCCGCCGCAATGGCAATACCTGAAGCCGCACCGTTAGAAGTCAGAGCGGTAGTCTCAGAAGCGGTATCATCAAGCGCGGTACTCGCCTCGATGGTCACACCATTGATTACCAGGTCACCATCGGTCAGAGCCTTGGCAGAAGCCTGCGCTGCTGTGGTTGTACCACCAGAGGTAGATACTGTACCTACGGTCTGTGAAGTAGAGGTCACACGTGCCTCACCGGCCACATAAGTACCAGATGCCAGTCCGGTGTTATCAATGTCACCGGTACCGGTACCATCACCACCTGCAATCTTGATTTCAGGCTGGTCACCATCGGCAATCAGAGTGTAGCCACCGGTGTATACAGAACCAGAGCCCGAAGTAGCCAGACCAGAGATACCAGTCGTGGCAGCATTCAAATCGGAAGTAGTTGAGGCACCGATATCAATATTTCGACCATCGGCCGCAGTCAGGATTACACCGTTCTCATTACCACCATCGGAAGCGGTTACACCGGTCAGCTCAGACTTCGCGTTGATCGCAGCGATCACTGAGGAACGAGTACCAGACTTTTCAATATCGGTAGAGTTGTTGGTAGTAGAAATACTGATGGTTACGCCGTTAATACTGATATTACCGGTCGCAGCACCACCAGCAGAAGCCTGAGTAGTACCATTCAATACGTTTTCGTCGACAACCGCAGTTACGCCTGTTTCGTCGCTGGCTTCGTTAATTGCAGCAACTTTAGCGATCGCACTGGCATCGGCATTTTTAGTAGATGCGGTATCGTCAGTCGCAGAAGAAGGAGCGATAGCAACACCGTTGATGATCAGGTCACCGTTGGACAGTGCTTTAGCTGCATCATCAGTACCTACTTGACCACCAACCGCACTTACGCCAGCTTCATCGGCAGCACCCAGTACGTCAGAGGTCAGTTTGGCAACAGAAACCTGAATGGTTTCACCGGCGTTCGCGCCAATTTGGAAAGCGGAGTCAAAGGAACCATCTAACAATTTGCGGCCGTTAAAGTTGGTCTGTTCACCGGTACGAGTTACCTCGGCGATCAGCTGCTGGGCCTCAGCGTTAAGAGCCTGACGGTCAGAGTCAGAGTTGGTGCCGTTAGCTGCCTGAAGCGCCAGTTCGCGGATACGCTGCAATGAATCAGTAATTGAACCCAGTGCACCTTCAGCGGTTTGCGCCAGGGAGATACCGTCGCCTGCGTTTCGAATCGCCACTGTCAGACCGCGTGTCTGAGAAGAGAAGCGGGTTGAAATCGCGAGACCAGCAGCATCGTCTTTCGCGCTATTAATACGCAAGCCCGAAGACAAGCGCTGTAGAGCTGTCGCCTGATCGGACTGCGAACTGTTCAGGTTCCGCTGCGCCGTGAGCGACGAGATATTGGTATTAATAATCTGAGGCATGGTTAGCTCTCCTGTATGGTTTCCTTAAACACCCCGCCGCCTGACGGGAACCCTGCGGAGCGGTTCCCAGGGCGGTTCATTGAGGTTAACGGCACCCCTCCCAGGATCTTTAGATTTTTTTTGCACCATTGATTAAAAAATCACCGCGCCCCAGAAGAAAAAACAGGAATAGATTTTGCATACCTATGAAAGCATTCAATTTTTTGGCTTATGCCATTACATTCGGGGTACGCCCGACACCACGGATCTTGATAAAACTCATGCAAGCCACCGACAAACAAGAAGCAACAGCCCGCCGATTACAACAACTGCACAGTAAGAACCTGAATTTCTTTAAAGAGACTCAACCCAACATTTACGAGACTTTCAAGGACTATCAGTTTAAGAACCTGTCTTTGAACATAGACCCGGATAATGACGAAGTGGATATCGTCTACAAAGGTGAATCCATGTATCAAGGCAAGGCGCGAAACCACGCGGTCTTCGAAAATAGTCAATTTCAGTCGGTTTATAGCAAGGGCAAGCCCCTCACAACACTGCGGCCAACGTTCGACACCGATTTCCCCCTGCCGCGCCACTATCATGAACAGGTTCGAGCCCTGGCAGAAAAGTCCACATTAACCCCAGAGCAATACCAGCAGACCGGCTACCGCATGGACGACTTTTATCCAATGATCGTTTTCTGCGGACTGGGCAGCGGACTGCACATTGAGAACTTCTTAAAAAACAATGATGTACACCAAGTTATCATCATGGAGACAGAACTGGACTACTTCGCAGCCTCTCTCTATACCGTGGATTGGGCAGAACTCTACCGTGACTACACTATTGCCAACGGCAAATCTTTAAGCATCATCCTGGGCGATATTCCCAATCAAGATCATATCTACAGCCTCATTTGGAATCGCCTGATTAATTACTGCCCAATATTTCCGCTGGCCACACTGTTCTATAACCACAAAGCCAATCCAAAGTACGAAAAGCCCATAGCCAAAGTCTGCGAAGAAATTCGAGTATTCATCAACCTGTTTGGCTTTTATGACGATGAAGTTAATCAGTTGAACAACTGTCTGCATAATTTCGCTAATGGGATCCAGAAGATTCCTGCGAAAACCGCGCAAACCATAGATAAGCCGGTATGTATCGTCGGTAGCGGTCCTTCTCTCGACCACAGAATTGAGTCACTGAAGCGACACCGCGACAAATTGACCATCATTTCGTGCGGCACCTCTATCAAAGTGCTCTATGCAAACGACATTAAGCCGGACATGCACATAGAGCTTGAATCTCATTTTTCAACCATTGAACACATCGAGAATACAGCTCCCCGAGAATGGCTGAAGGGCATCAAATTTATAGGAGCATCCCAGGTCAACCCACTCGCCTTCGAATTTTTCGACGACAAACGCCTCTACTTCAAGCATGAAACAGCAGCTGCCAGCATCTTTGGCAGCGACGTAGAGAACATCTCCACTGGCACGCCTTCGTGCACCAATGCAGCGACAGCCATTGCCTGCGAGCACAACTGCCAGAGTGTTTACTTCTTCGGTATGGATCTCGGGTATGCTAATCAAAAACAACACCACTCCAAGCATTCAATCTACTACAGTGAAGATGCTCCAGAGGGTTTCAAAGAACACTCCAAACTACAGGAAGAAGACGATGGCACCTTCAAGGTAGAGGGCGCAATTCCAGACAGCCAGATAAAAACGACAAACAATCTATTCCACGTTAAACGACGCGTCGAGTCTAAAATAAACTTACACCCACAGCAGAACTTCTATAACTGCTCGAACGGTGCAAAACTAAATGGCGCTGAGTGGATTGACGATAACACTTTCAACGATCACATTAATTCTAGCGCTTGGAATACTAGTCTCGAGCAGTACCTTTTTGACGATCAGCTCTCGAACATCATATGCACCAAAGAAAGAGAGGAAAAGCTCGCTGTCCTGGAACAAGCATTAAGGGAACTCTACGCTTTCGTGAAAGATGAACTATCAAAGCCCATAGAATCGAATTCTGACATGAGCAAAGCTTGCTTCAGAATTAATTACTACCTCCAAAAAGAGTTTACAAAGAAATACAACAGTATCTACTACTTCATTAGAGGGAGCGTATGGCACCTGCTCTATATGGGCTTTTCACATGCAATGGGCATACAGCAAAATGAGCCTAAGCTGCAGTTCCTGAACGACTGGAGAGCCGGCGTTACTGAGATCTTGGAGAATCTTCCGAAGCATCTTCATAAGGTAACATCGAGGGATCATAAAGCACTCGGTCATGATGACCCGTGGATAAAAATTACAATCAACGAAGCTGAACCCAAAAACGGTTAGCACGCTGAGGGCAGCAGGCTACCAAATTGGTAACTATAAAGTACTCAATAGCCAAAAATTGAGCAGATCAGAGGCACTGACAATGAAAGACAACGATCCCTCTTTACTCGACATTCTCTTTATTAGCCCAAGTTCGATGCCTCTTTATCAACTGGAGGAGATGTTAAGCGAGAAGAACTCATTACTAATGCCAAAGTTCGAAACGCCCACAGGCCTGATAGAGCTAGCTTCGTACACGAGAAACAAATGCGATCAAGTTAACTTCGAGCTCTTGGACCTCGCTAAGGAGCTATTTCTGCACCATAAAGAACTGGAGACGCAAGATCCGACAAACTTCTCCAGCTTCGCGCGGCAAGTACTTTCGAAGGTTAAGATCAAACCCAAAATTGTGGGTATATCCATACTTTTTTCATCGTCTTATATTTCTTCGTTAAAGTTAGCCGAGATAATTAAAGAGGTCTGGCCTGAAACCACTGTAATCCTAGGTGGCGGACATGTAACCTTCTATCATGCACAAACGTTTCGAGACAGTCCGCATATTGACTATATCTTTGTCGGTGAAGCCGAAATCAGCTTCAAAAAGTTTATTGAAAAATTCCAAGAAGCTGAGTCTACGGGAACCGCTGATTTCAATGTTTACGAAATCCAAGGTGCCTATGATAGAGCCAAGACCGAAAGCGAGCTCATTAAAGGCCAAGAACAGGGAACCTTTGGCGAGCTCTTAATAGATCTCGATGAAATCGGCTTGCCCGCCTACGAACTCCTTGATTTGGAAACCTACAAGCGCTACTCGAATGCATTCGATGAGGGTGCCGTAGGTGTAATGATGGACCGAGGTTGCCCTTTTAACTGTACATACTGCGCCTCAATGATCATTCACGGCTCAGGCATACGCACGAAATCCAACCAGAACATCATTGACGAGCTTCTGTATCTGCGTGACGAATGCAACTTCAAGAACATTATTCTATGGGACGATCTCCTTGCGGCCAAAAAGACCAAGTTCGCGGAGCTCTCCGAGCGAATAGTTAATGAAAAGGTCAACGAAGGGCTGGTCTTCTCCATGCCTAGCGGCCTGAGTGTAAGGATCATGGACGAAGATCTTCTCGAGAAAGTGTGCGCGCTAGGCTTTAACTATATTCGAATCATGATCGAATCTGGTTCTGCCGATGCGCAACAGAATATCGTCAAAAAGAAAGTAGATCTCGATAAGGCGCGGCGCCTGATTGCACACGCAAGAACTCTTGGAGTAAAGGTTGAAACCAATATCCTGTTTGGTTTTCCCCACGAAACGAAATCTCACATGCAGGAGACTATCGATTACGTCAAAACCATTGACGTGGATTGGATCCAGGTATTTGCATTGTTACCACTACCAGGAACCGAAGCATTTCATCAATACGCAGAAATGGGAAAAATCGACAAAAACAACATCGACTGGGATCGCTGTGGATATAGTGCACGAGAGTTCGACACAAATGAAATCACAGCCGACGAACTGACCGACCTTGTTTACGACGTCAACATTCACACAAACTTTTTTGGCAACAGGAATTACCTAAACGAACGCTACGAAAGAGCCGCCCAATATTTTACCGATATGGTCTTGAGAAAATACAAATTCCATATACCGGCTCTGTACATGCGTGCTCAGGCATACTTCAAGATGGGAGAAGAAGACAAGGCAGAGAAAGACCTTGAAGAAGCAGCGTACCAAATTGACAACAATGCCACCTCTCTGCATCAATGGAAACGTTATGGCAATAAAATGCCACTCCTCGCTGAGCGACTGGATAAGAAGTACCAAACAACAGTAGCCCCACACCCACCTGCTGTGAGCGCTGGATTCACTTTTTGATCAATTAACACTCCTACAAACTAGAACCAACAACACATCGAGAAAAGTAATGTCACGACAATCAAAACTGACAGACTATGTAAATATTATTAAGTACCACGGTTTATTTAAAGGATTAAGACGTGCAAAAGATCAATTTTTTGAAAATGATTTATACGATATAACCAACAAAACCAACTTTTCTGAAATTCTCGGGGGAGACCAATTCTATGGTTCGATAGACGGAACGAATTCATCTTCCGTTATGCACTACCAACCGGCGTACACAAGTGCTGTCACATCTCCCTTAAAACATCTTGCAAAAAGTGAGCCCTCTATAGGCGCATCAAGTGCATGCTATATCGATCTTGGTGCAGGCAGAGGAAAAACAATGCATATTGCAAAAAAATGCATCCAGCATTTAACCACAATCGGTGTAGACCTCAACGGTTCACTGCTTGACGACGCTGCAAAAAATCTCGGTTTCTCAGAGCCAACAGATTTCTGCAACAAAGATACAGACATCGAAGATAGTGCCATCAAATCAAGGCTTATTAAGAAAGATGTCAATCATGTTGACTATACTGATATCCTCGAGCCCTACGATACCGTAATTGTTTTTAACAAGAATTCCTTCGATAAAAAGACGACGGAAAACACTCTTGATCTAATCAAAAAGGCATGTTCTGAGAAACATCTTTTCTATGTTTACAGCAATCCTGTATTTCAAGAGTCATTCGGAGATGCACAACGAATATTTCATATGAACGGATGGCATAAAAACTGGAACACCGACGTATTCAAAATTAATTAAGATTTTTGCCTATCACGCAGGCTTTTTGCCAGATTAAGCGACAGTTTCCAATCTGGCAAAGGCCTGTTGAATATTTTCGAAGGTGTCACGCCCCCAGAATATTTGCTGGGCGTCGTTATCACGCAGAACAACATCTTCACCTACGGTATAACCTGCTCCATTCCACGTACTTTCAGACATACATGGATTATCATCATCCAGCTCAACAAAAGTTATACTTCTTGCACCTTTAATAAAGTTGAGCATATAAAACGGACCATTTGTAATGCTCATATTCACGTAGGCTTTCTGGTACAACGCTGCACGGATAGCAAAGTCAGCTGAAGCCTGAGGCATTACAAGTGCGTTATTAAATTCCTTCGGAAGAGGATCCAGCGACGCGTAGAAGTCTCTGACTATTACCGGAAGATACCGCGATTCGTCCAGGCTTTGACAAAACTTTGCCCATTCAGACAACAGACTGTTACGAGAAGATTGAATATCACTTTCTCTAAGATTGATAGCAACAACCTTTCTGCCATTCGCGTATTTATCTAAAAACGAAGAAACCAAAGAGATGGCTGTCGGCGGAGCCTGGAATATGCTCATATCCAATCCGTCTCTCTTTGGCCTTAAAAGTTCCGCGTGAGCCAAATTTTTCACCGGTGCATTAGATTTATAGCCCTGAGGGAAACAACTGGCACCTCTATGTGTGTAAAAATCAGCCTCTTCGCGATAAGCGAGAGAAGATACCCCAACCACAGCTGGAACACAGGTAAATACAGACTTTACGATATGGTCTAGACGCCATGCTTTATCCGACTCCGAATGACACTGGAACGCGCCAACAAAGTCCACTTCTGATGAAACATCCGGAACAATGACAAAATGGATGTACTTTTTGCCTAAGCGTCTGCGTTCAAGATCTGCCAATATACAGTAAGCGATGCAATCAAAGGTAATCCAGTTATTGGCAAGATCATAAAACGCATAGAGAATTTCGCTCTTGTCAATTCTAGGCCGCACGATACTTGAAATCGGCGAAAGCTCAACGTGATATGTATCGAAACAGTATACACGGGATAGCGGGAACCCCACATCCAGAAGACTCTTGGTTATTTCTCCTACAAAGGAAGAGCATATAATAAGCTTGTCAATTACAGAAAAATCAGCTTTGGAAAACTCCTCAAGAGAAGTAGAAACATTCCCTCGAAAAGTTTCACCTCCCTGAGTTGTCACAAAGGCCACATTTAATTGATCAGTGTACCGTTCAAAGCAAATCTCTGTACCGCTATTTACGCCATATAAGACAGTTAACATACTACTTCTTGGGTCCAACACATAGATTAATCAGATAGTGCGACATCTTGGAATAGCCAGTGTGGACCACCTCGTCGTTCATGCCAAACGAGAATACGGAATCGAAGTATTCTTCCATAAGAGTTTTAAAATCAGAGCCCGTTTTACAATTGATATGTGCAAAACGGTTAGCTTCAGAAGCATACTGTTGTGACTCAAGCGATGGCATGCCCACTATAAAAGCGCCACCCCTTCTTAGCGAGTCTACAACATTCCTCAAAAACACATGCTCCTGATCAGGATCAATGTGTTCTAAAACATCAAGGGAAAAGCAACCGTCGAAGTTACCGCCGACAGGCCCATCCAGAAAGTCATGCCCCATAAACTCGATATTGGGAAAATTCGGCGCCACATGCGTTTTGGCCTCATCTATATGAGATTTATAAAAATCAAGGGCTGTCAAATGACCAACAAACTGACTGACGAACATACTCCCATAGCCGTCCATACAGCCAATTTCCAATACGTTCTGGTAGCCTTCAAACATTTTTCCTACAAACTTGTGCTTGGCGGTGGTAAAACCAATCAACTTCGCGTCCGACATCAGACAGGCTGACGAATTGGCCCCGAGGGTGATATTTTTTACCTCCTTCTTCGCTTTGACAGGCACGTAGCGCTCTTTAGCAAATTCGGAAGAAGCATTTCCATAAAAATCAGAAGTCATACTAATATTCAACCTTTTACAAACGACTTGTATGCTGCTTCATCAATCCACGCATCCAACTCACATTGTACCAACGATCATCATCAATCAGACGACGATCTTGATAAGCGCTTATGATTTCTTCAATGGCATAATCAATAGTATATTTTGGTTCGAAGCCTACTGACTTCAACTTATCGGAGTTCAGCCTATAACTCCTTGGATCATTGGATTCGCGAACCTCGAGCTCAGCACCGGTATAGGATACGATCTTCTGCGCGATTTCCAGCACGCTCATGTTTTCATTTCCAGCGTTGAAAACACCTTGAATTTGTGGATTATCAAGGAAGAAGCAATAGACGTCGGTAATATCCTGAATGTGAATATTGGGTCTGAGCTGGGTTCCTCCGAGCACAGTTATCTTCTTGCGAGACAACGCTTGCATCGTCAGCAAGTTAACCACGACATCCAGTCGCATCCTCGACGACAGTCCGCAGACGGTTGCCGGCCGGACAATCTGGATCACCATATCATTTTGATAAGACTTCAATACCCGTTCAGAAACCATCTTGGTTTGGTTGTATACAGATATGGGCACTAAACTGAGATCTTCGGTAATTTGATCCTCATCCTTCAAGCCATAAACACTTGCGGATGAAGCATAGATAAACTGCTTCACTCCGTCTCGACAGGCCTTATCCGCCAATCGCTCAGTTGCTAAACACGACGTTTCCCAGGTTCCCAAAGGATCGAGGTCACCACAGGGATCATTGGCAATCGAGGCAAGGTGAATAACGCAATCAAACCCATACAAACTGTAGCTGTCGGGTTGTCTTATATCGCCCTGAATAATACTGAGGTTTTCATGAGGCTCTAAAAAGTTACCAAACCACATAATATCGAAGCCAGTGACCTTGTGCCCCATACTGAGCAACTTGGGTATCAACACCGTCCCCTTGTAGCCACAGGCCCCTGTTACAAATATATTCATTTCCAATTCCAATTATTCGCTCTAGTTCACGCCGAAGCGCCGGCCTCAAAAAAATCAATGATGCAATCGCAAATAAAGTGCACATCAGTGTCGTTCACATGCTCGGCGTTCGGCAAACTCAATATCTGATCCACTCTTTCCCTGGCCATGCCAATATCTCCATTGATACGACAAGACTTTTCTGCAGCGGCCATATCGGAAATCAACAGAGGATAGTGAATCTTGGTTTCTACGCCTCTGGATTGCAAAAACTCCATCAGGCGCTGCCTGTCCTCTACGAGAATCATTAGCCAGTTATATGATGCTATCGCTTCGCTCCATATACAGGGGAAATCGATCACACCGGTGAGCCTACACCTGTAGATTTCAGCCAGGCGCCTTCTGTGGCTCAGTGCCTCTTCATAATCTCTTAATTGCACACTGAGAAAGCCCGCTTGAAGCGAATCCAATCGACTATTCACGCTCCAAAAATCGCACTGATCTCTACCACTGTGACCGTGGTTGCGCATCATACGAAGTTGGCTCGCCAGTTCAGCATTGTTTGTGAATACCGCCCCGCCATCGCCGAGCCCACCAAGATTCTTCAACGGATGAAAACTGACGGCAGCCAAATCGCCAAAGCAGCCAACTTTCACGCCACCGTAGCAGGCTCCCAGAGACTGAGCACAATCTTCTATAAGTTTCAGCTCATGTTGGTCGGCAATACGACGAATTTCTTCAACCTGAGCAGGCAAGCCCGATAAATGCACTAGCATAATCGCCTTGGTTCTGTCGGTTATCGCCTCTTCTATCCTGCCCGGATCAAGATTAAGGCTTTCATCGATATCGACCATTACAGCTTCAGCACCAATCAACGCTATGGACGAGGTGGTTGCCAGGTACGACATGGGGCTGGTAATAACTTCATCTCCCTCGCCTATGCCCTGTGACTTCATCGCCAACATTAGCGCGTCAGTGCCATTGCCTACTGCAACGACATGCTCAACACCTACATACTCCGCCAATTGGCGCTCAAATGCTTCAACCCCTTCACCGAGGATGTAGCTGCCCGTCTGCAGACGATCGTCCAAAACGCGATGAAAATCTTCCGCGTAGCGCATGTGACGGGCTGGCAGATCTACAAAGTTAATCTTTCTCTCTGTCATAATGCATCGGTTAGGCTTTGTGGTGGTAAACCCACTCGTAGCCCATTAGCTCATCTTGATTCTGTCGGCACCAATCCCAACAGCGTTTCAAACCCGTTTCCAGTGAAATTTGAGGCTGCCAGCCCAACTCATCTTTGATCTTTGAAGATTCAAGCAGATAGGCCTGATCTTTACCCAGGCGGTCCTC
>JALUYN010000201.1 GCA_027012915.1 Cellvibrionaceae bacterium | reverse complement strand
CTTGCCAAGGCTGCTCGCAAGCAACTTCTGAATTTCCTTTGTATTATCAATGATGACTTTGCGGCGCTCTATCGCACCAATGCGCTTAAGCTCTTTGCGGATGGCATCCAGCGTTTCTTCATAATCAACAAAATGTTCGGCATGTGTGTATAATACACCCGTTAGTAAAGTCTCTAACCACTCAGGAGTTAAATCGGGCATATCAGAGCGCCCAACCCCCAGAATATCTAAAGCATGGCGCGGTGTTTTGATACCAACCGCATTCAGAAATATGATAATAGAAGAAAAGAATTTTGGTTCTCCGAGTATATCTGCAACATGCTCTTTTGTTTCACTCACCCACGGATGTGCAGAAAAAGCATCCAGAAATACTTGGTTTGTTTTTAGGTCTTCTAAAAATTTACCAATATCCCCTTTAAATTGGCGTAATTTCTCTGTTTCCATTTTTGTGGGAAGAGAAAGATAGACATAATCCTGATGGGGACATAAATCACCGCGTTTTACCAGCTCTGGCACAGGAATTTCAGCATCAATAGGGCCACATAATTCCTCATATTTCTGCCATTCATTATAGTCCACATCGTAGGGTGGGGTTGCTGTGAGTGAAACAATCGTTGGTTTGTCCAGCCCGGCTTTTAGTCTGGTGAGTGCCTTCCACCACTCTTTGCGTAGATGATGCGCTTCATCAAGTATGATGGTATTTACCTTTTGCTTGGTTAGCAGTGCGATAACATCGGCTGCTTCTGATTTTTTTACCTTTGGTTTATCTTCCGTTTCCTCTTCTGCTTCCAAAACCTCTTCTTCGATTTCTTCCTCACCAGCGAAGGCCGCATGTAGCGCTTGATAGGTAATGACCGTTAGAAACTTTGGATTTCTGATATCTTTGGAAATCCAGTCAGAGTGTGGCTCACCTTCTGGCATAAACATAGAAATGAGCCGATCTATCCACTGATTACGGATAGTAATGGTAGGGGCCAGAATAACAGATGGTTTACCAATCCGCCGCATGACCTCCAAACCAAGAATAGTCTTGCCAGAGCCTGGAGCTGCTACAACATGCAGATGGTCATCGTCCAGATGGCCATCTAGCTCTTCAAGAACACGCTCCTGATATTCTCTCCATGTTGCTTGGAATACTAAGTTTTCAAATGTCATTGAGCTTTCCTTTTTTATTATTCGCATACTCATCCAGCCAGCAGAATGTGTTGACCAGTTTCATCTGCTCTACAGTGCCGCATGGGATTTCCAGCAGTTTGGGATTGGCAGCCACCACGGCCAAACATTGTGCGCGGGAGACGGCAACATTCAGGCGGTTCTTGCTATAGAGAAACTCAATGTTGCGCGGCAGGTCTTCAGCGCTGGATGTCACCATGGAAATCAGCACGATGGGCGCTTCTTGGCCTTGGAATTTATCAACGGTGCCGACTTTGGCATCATCTGGCAGGATGGAGCGCAAATAATTGACCTGCACATTGTACGGCGTGACCACCAGAATATCGTCTTCGGTAATTGGGCGTGTGCTGCCATCACGGTCGGTAAACTCTTGGCCGAGCAAGGCATCATATTTTGCTTTGATGATCTCACCTTCCTCGGTACTTTTTTGCGAGCAGCCTTCATGCTCTGCTGGAATCATTACAATTCCTTCATTGGGCAGATCTACGCCTTGCAGGTTCAGGCTACGCTCGGCTGTTGTTTCATGTGCTGTCAGACGACCATCGTAAAAGGCATCAGAAATAAACTGGCAAATGCTTGGACGCATACGGCGTGTCTGGCCAAGGAAGATGCCGCGTTCAGCCGGGATGGTCGAATGATCGCCCAGTAAGAACTCCAGCACTGACAATCCAGCTTCGCCCGGATGGGTGCCTTGGATGGGCTGACCCAGCTGCATCTGGTCACCGACCAGAATGATGTTTTTGGTCGCCGTGGCCATAGCGACCACATTGGCCGTGGCGACTTGTCCGGCTTCATCAATAAACAGGTAATCAAGCTGGCCATCAAAATGCGGGCTGGCAAATGTCCATGCGGTACCCGCAAAGAGATCAGCGCCAAGGTTCATATTATCGGTTTTGGTTTCGGAACGGATGAATTTCCCATCAAAGATAGTTTCATCATTCCCGCCGCTGGCTTTTTTAATGCCATGGAAATGCACGCCTTTTTCAGCGGCAACGCTCTCCACTTTTTCAAGCAAGTTATGAATGGCCTTGTGGGAGTTGGAAGTTACGCCGATTTTCTTGCCGCGTTTGATTAGGTCCACAATGATATGGCTGCTGGTATAGGTCTTACCTGCGCCCGGTGGGCCTTGGATAAAGAGATAGCTGTTGTCTAAAGCCGCAATGGCTTCCAGCGCATCTCCTTGCAGATCATCAGAGGTGATGACCGCTTCGCCCGGCTGCTTACCCTGAATGCGTGGTACATTTCGCGCCAGCAGTTCGGTCGCGGCATGGGTGCCTTCCGGTGCTTCCAGCACATGATCGGCATAACGGTAGATGGCTGAGCGGATGATCTTGCTATCAATCGGACCCGGTGGGCCAATCGATAGGCTTTCCGGTAATGGGTCTTTGCTGGCCCCGCGCTTGATTTTGACGATGCAGGCATCTTCATCGATTTCAACAATCGTGCCTGCATTTTCCATGACGGCAATATCAACGGCCTGAGCACCTACCTTCAACTTGTATTCCTGTGATGGGAAGCGGTAGCTATAAATCAAAGAGCGCTTTTCAGGCTCGGGGCTACCAATTTGTTGTAGGCCGCCAAGGCACTCCGTATCGTCAATCAGCTCATCTTCAAATTTATTCTGCCGTTCAAAGCTGCTCCACCATTGTGGCTTGGCTTCCCGGTTATGAAACTCCAGCAGATGCGATAGACGTTCATTGGTGGGCGGCGGGTTATCCTCGGTCACGCCAAGGCGGGTTTGGTAATCCTCATATTCGATTTCCCAGTCCTTGCGCTGCAGCTCTTCTTCCTCGGCATATTCGG
>JALUYN010000200.1 GCA_027012915.1 Cellvibrionaceae bacterium | reverse complement strand
TGGCGGCTGGGCAAGGAAGCACTGGCTTCCTCGCCGGTGAGGCGGTAGGCCGTGTAATAGGCGCGGAGACGGGGTTGGTTGTTGGCGCTTTGACTGTACTTATCGGTGGTGTATTACTGGTTGCTGGTGCGTGGCGTCGCGGGCAGGGTTCGCTCGCAACCACTGTTGCGTCCTAATTCTAGTTAGAAGGACAGAACTGATGCCTCGACTCATCGTGCGAAGAGCGGAGTCTCGTTGGCATGACCGGATTCGCATCTACAAGGTGGTTGTGGACGGTCGCACGATGGCTCGTATCGGTAACGGGGGTACGGCAATCGTTAAAGTAGAGCCAGGCAACCACACGGTTTACATGGCTATCGACTGGGGGCGATCCAAGCCGTTGGATGTAACGGTTGGCTCAGAGCAAGTTATCCAGCTTGAATACGGCCCAAACGTAAAACCTGGCCTTGCGCTGGTTTATGCTCTTGTTCTTTTTCGGCGCTGGGTGTGGCTGCGTCCAGCCAGCGGCGCTGCCTTCTAACTCAAGCGTTATGTGACTTGACACGTGTAACGTGTCGCGTAACACTATGCTCGATGATACGCAACTTCAAGCACAAAGGAATGGCCAAGTTCTTCGCTACCGGCAGCACAGCGGGTATCCAAACCACGCATGCCCAGCGCCTTCGGCTCATTCTCGGTCGGCTCAACGCTGCGTCAATCGTCAAGGATATGGACCTTCCGGGTCTTCGCCTTCATGAACTCACTGGCAACCGCAAGGGAACGTGGTCTGTCACAGTCAGCGGCAACTGGCGTGTCACGTTTCGGTTTGAGGGCGGCGACGCTGAGGTCGTCAACTACGAGGACTATCACTGAGGTTTTCATCATGCGCATGCACAATCCACCCCACCCTGGCGAAGTGCTGCGAGAGCTCTGCTTGGAGCCGCTGGGCATTTCAGTCACTGATGCGGCGCAGGCGCTCGGCACCAGCCGTAAGACTTTGAGCGCCATTCTCAACGGCAAGGCTGGCATCAGTCCGGAAATGGCGCTTCGCCTGTCTATCGCCTTCAACACCAGCCCCGAGAGTTGGTTGGCCCAGCAATCGCAGTACGAGCTGTGGCAAGCTGAGCAGCATCGTGGCGAGTTACACGTCAAGCGGCTTGTCGCGGCGTAGCATTCGCCACATAACTCAAGCGTTATGCCCAGAAGTGAGATTATGAGCGAGTACGATCAATACGAGCAAGAGTGCAGTGCGATCCGCGCTGAGAATCAGCAGCTATTGAGCGAGTTTGTGTCTTGGCTAACTGCGGCTGGACTTTCAAGCACGACTGTCGATCGTCACAGGTCAAACGTTGAATTTTACATCAACAAGTTCCTGCTATACGAGGATGCCACACGCCCGCCCGCTGGGGTTGAGGAGATTAGCATGTTCCTCGGCTACTGGTTTATACGCAAAGCCCTATGGGCGAGCGAGTCGAGCATCAAGTCCAACTCCACAAGCCTGAAAAAATTCTACACTTTCATGTGTGAGCGTGGCGCTGTCAGTGACGAGGCGTTACAAAATCTGAAGGCTCGAATCAAGGAGGACTTGCCGGAATGGATTGCAACTGTCAAGCGCTACGATGACCCTACCATTGAGCCCGAAGGGGTTTGGCAATTTTGAAGCGTAAACATCGGCATAATCGGGATAGGGAGCTACTCAAGTAGCCCCCTCCCCCAGCACCGTACATACGGGTCCGTATACGGCGCCTAACCTACTATTTGTAGAGAGGTTTCCACGGGCCAATCATTTTCACCTCAAGTGTCTATCGGGCCGTAGCCGGATGACGAATCTTGCACCATAGCGCTCGCACGGAGATGAGACCTATTTCCTGGAAATGTGCATCACTTAGTCGCCCATGAAAAATCACCAAGCCACTGAAACAAGTAGCAAAATGGGTGATATTCCGGATGCCAGATCCGCACTTTTTGCAAGCATGGCATCCGTTCTCTTGCAATTTCCGGGGAAAAATTGATGGCCTATCAGTCCTGCCCAGCTGACGACCCCTACAACACCGAGGCGGATCTGTTCCGAGCACAGTTGGAGAACATGATCGACATGACCCATCCGCTGGTGCGCGTCGCCCGGATCATGCCCTGGGATGAGCTTATCGCCGCCATCGGACACACCTTTGCTGCATTTACCATCCCACAGTGATCTAGATGGGCTTCGTCATGTTGTGCTGACTCGCCCTGCGGTTCGGCCTGATACAGTTTCTGTACGTCAGCTCGCAGATTTTCACTCAGGCTTCTTTCGGGCGTAAGATCGCTCTCATCACCCTTGCCGTCGGCTAGTACTTTTTGAAATGTCGTTATGACGTCTCTCCGGATAATGTACAGGGGACTTTCACCCCATAAAATCATGCCCATGCCGGGCACACACAAGTGCGTCAACTCGGACTGGCTAACCCACCGCTCCTCGTTCCTCGTCGCTCTGGGTCAGCCAGCCGGTTACACAAATCGTTAGCCACACGAACATGACCCATCGCGAGTACGAACAGACTTTCGATTGGGATTGGTCCGATTCGTACCGGTCGGAGTCTGCGCGGTCGCAAGCATTGAAGCACAGGCCGAAGCAAACGCGAACTCTCGCGCGAATATGCGAGGGTGACAGCCTAATAAACTTCGCACTGTGGAGCAGTCTGCCGCAAGGCCACCCGGTCGGTGAGTTGTGGCTTGAAACCCAAACCGACCTTCACGCTGCAATTTACTTGGCTTACGGCGGCTACTTTCGTCAAGCGTTTGTAGTCCTGCGCACCTGGTTCGAGTTGGCGCTCGCCGGTCTGTACTTTGCAAACCACTACAAACAGCCCAATAGCCGGTACCGGCAGTGGCGCAGGCAACCGTCAAGCGCCGGCCAGCACGTCCAAGATCTCCTTATCCCTTGCAAGGCGCGCCGACCCAGCACGAAACATCAGCCCCGACCAGATTCGGCAACGGCTTGAGCCGTTGTACTCACAACTC
>JALUYN010000199.1 GCA_027012915.1 Cellvibrionaceae bacterium | reverse complement strand
GTTTGGCGACTTTAGAATACCACCAATAGGCAGTTGATCGTCTTGTCACCGTTTAACCATGAGTGGTGCACTTATTATCTGAATTCGGGCTAAAACTGCTGAAGCTATTATTCCTGTGCGGCCAATACCGGCTCTGCAATGAATAGCCACATGTTTATTGTCTTTTAGTCTATCTAAGAGTTGAGTGGCAAAATTGAGGGCTTTGCTTCTATTTGGAACATTTCTATCTGGAATTTCAAAGGATAAAAATTCTATTCCATTTCGCTTGCACAGCTCCGATTCCATTTTAAGACCGACTTCCGCTTCCTCTTCTTTTTCCAGTAACGAAACAATGCAGTCTATTTGTAGTGTTTTAAAACCAGCAAACTCGTCTTCTATCCACTCCCCTGAAACAGGCTTTGCCATAACGGATAGCTTTCCAGTGCTTATGTTTTTAAGTGTATAAATTCTAGGAAGCATAAATTTTCAGTGCCACACAACGCCGCGTTCACCGGCTTGTCCGGTGCAACACTTTGTTATGTTCGCTTGACTTCATGGTTACTGCTTCAAGTTCTTCAAGAACCAAGTCTCTCTTTTTGCAAAGCTCATTCGATTCAGTGTTTATTCGTTCGCTCTCACCAGGAGCGAGGTTCCCCACCATTCTGTTTAAAGTATCACTATTAGTTGCGATTCTACTTTTGTAGTCCTCTAGCAGCAGGGAGAGAGCTGTCATCCTCGCCGTCGATTCTTGCGCAGCACTTGATCTTGCAAGCTCCTCTCGCTGAAGTCTTAGTTCATCGCGTTGTAACAATATAGTGATTATGACGCCCGCAAATGCTAGGCCAGAAAACAATGAATTTAGTACACCAAAACTGTCACCAAATACACCCGCATTAGCAATAGATAAGTTTTCGATAGGCCAGGACACGTAAATCAAGAAAGCTGAATAAGAACCAACTAAAAAAATTATCGTAAATACAATTGCCGACGCAATTTTTCCTAAACTCATAATCGACCTACTCATCGAACATAACGCCGCCATAAACGGCGCGAGCTTGCGAGCGTCCGGCGACCGTAGGGAGCGAATTTAATGGCCTTGTTAGGCATTTGATTCTCCAAGAAACTCGGAGATTAAATGCCACTTTTCTTCATATTCTTCGTAGCGGGGAATATCTTTCAGGTTTACCTTACCCCAATCTTTGCTGCGTGGAGCGGACTCAATTACGCTAACAGGAAAAACATAATACTTTGGTGGAAGCACTTCTTTTTTGCCGTCTTTAGAGCCACGATTGAGTAGAACTAAAACAACGAAATCACAGCCAAAATTTTTGATAGGGAAACCGCCTGCACCAGTGCGCCATCTGCTTTTGACCTGAACCATAGCTGATTTATTTGATTCAGGATTTGTTGCAACCAAGTCATAGCCCGGCATATTCGTATACGTTTTGTACGACGCAATTTTGTGAAGTAGAAGCTGACCAAGCACTAAAAATTCTGCGCCCTCAGCCTCCAGTCTTGTGTCTAATCTTGGCATGATGCTCCCTGATGCCTAACGCTTAGCTCACCGGAAAAATGCGAGCGCAGCGAGTATTTTGTCCGGTGAAGCTACTTGTTAGCAACAAATGATTTGTATTAGTTCAGACTTAATCTGACAGTTACCTGTTGTGGTCAAGCCCAACCGGACACCTAGCTAAGCACATTGCTCAAATTCAATGGGCGTCAAATCACCCAGCGTCGTATGCAGGCGGCGTGAGTTGTAATACGCGATGTACGCTCTCACATCCGCTACAGCGTCTCCCCTTGTCGGGTAGATATTCCCCGTCAACCATTCGCGCTTGAGGCTGCTAAAAAAGCGCTCAGTCGGCGCATTGTCCCAGCAGTTCCCCTTGCGGCTCATCGAGCACACCATGCCATGTTGTCGCATCAGTGCTTGGTAGGCATGGCTGGCGTACTGACTGCCCCGGTCAGAGTGATGCAACAGCCCCTCTGGCGGATTGCGCAGGTTGATGGCCATTATCAAGGCTCGGCTCACCAGCGCTGTTTCCATGCGCTTATCCAGATGCCAGCCAACTACCCGGCGCGAATACAGATCGATCACCACCGCCAGGTACACCCAGCCCTGCAACGTCCAGATGTACGTGATGTCGGTCGTCCATACCCGGTTTTTCTCCGGCGGTGCGAAATCTCGGTTTAACACGTTATCTGCCATCGGCAGCGCATGCTTGCTGTCGGTCGTCAGTACGAAGCGTTTCTTCCTCTTCACCACTAAGTCCAGCTTTTTCATCAGCTTACGGACTCGGTAGCGCCCAATCTCAAAGCCTTCTTTGCACAGTTGCTTCATCAGCTGGCGGCTCCCCAAGCTCTGTCGTGACTCGTTGAACAGCACTCTCATCCGGTGGCAAAGTTGCCAAGTCTCGCTGTCAATCAAATCGCCGCCACGCCCGCGCCAGTCATAGTAGGCGCTTGAGCTGACTTGCATCACCCGGCACAGCACCGTCACCGGATACTTGCCTTGCCATTCACGGATGAAGCCGTATTTCACCTCATTTCTTTCGCAAAGAAGGCGCTTGTCTTTTTTAGGATTTCTTTCTCCATGCGCAGCTCTTTCACTTCCCGCCGTAACCGAGCCAACTCAGCACGTTCGTCAGCGTTCAGCCGCACTCCGCTGGCCTCTTGCTCCAACTCTTTCTTCCAGCGCTGCAGGTTGTTCTCACTCGTATCGACGGCCTGTGCCGCCTTCGCGATGGAGTAACCCTGCTCAGTGACCAAAGCCACTGCATCTTTCTTAAACTCAGGCGTGAAGTTCCGCCGCTTTCTTTCTGTCGTCATCTTTCACCTCGGTCGGTAGTATTACCACCTTAGCTAGGTGTACAGGAGGATTAGACCACAGGGCAAGATCACGAACATTTATTGACCAACTGAGTTAACAATAGATATTACAACTGGACGAAATATAGTGACTGTGATCTTATACTCTCTTTTGCGGAGAGAGTCATGGGTACA
>JALUYN010000198.1 GCA_027012915.1 Cellvibrionaceae bacterium | reverse complement strand
CTGCAGCTGGTCCTGACAGTTGCGCCAGTTCGAGGCAATAATCTTGTTTGAGAACCCCTTGGGAGCCGGCTTGCGCCCCGGGAAGGTCATATCCAGAGTTTGTGAATTCACAAGCACCGCATAGGAGCGCCTGTCGGCGTCACGACACAACATACGAAACAGTGGGACTTCGGCTTTTCGCGATGCTTCGTAGAGTCCGGCCTGCATAAGCTTGGCACATTCTTCCGTAGCCTCCACAGCCAGAGCAGCTTTGCGCAGTTGCGGCATTAGATCGCGCGCGCTGGCGGGCAACCACAGGTCCAGGTCCTCCACCGCAAGGGTGCGCGGTGAAGTCATGGCCAACACGACAAAAAATAGAGCGCTAACTCTGAGCCATAGAGCTGTAGACATAGGCATAGAGTCCCAGTAGTTGATCTTCATTATTTTCTACAAATTCAATGCCGTACACGGCCGGCAGTCCCTCTTCGTACTCGCGGGTACTTCGCTCAATACGGGAACGTACCAGAGACTTGATAGACAGCTCCCGCGTCAGGGTGGCGACATTGACCGTCAAAGCCAACTGCAGCTCTTCCCCTACCTCAGCGACGGCTTCCGCTAGTTCAATTTTTGCCCCGGACAGGGATATATCACTGATTTTACCCAAGCTCTTTTTCTCTTCCAGAGCACTGATATTGGTAGCCTCCACCTCGAGGCTTACATCAACACGGGTGGCCCCGCGAATCTCTTTGAACTGTACATTTTGGGGATAGGAAAGGCACAACATCGGCATCGGTAGATTGACCGAGGACTCCAACACTGCCGGGAAAAGGCAAATGCCATTGGCAGCCATAATCCGCACAATGATTTTCTGTCCGCTTCGAAAGCGTGCACCGCGCGGCTGGGACATCATAATGGTACGGCCGGGAATACATCCGATCAGGCGAGAATTTATTTTCGTCGACTCGGAGTCGGCAGCTTGTAGCTGCATCGGGTAGCCGTAGGGTAATTTAAAATCTTCGAACTTCATAAAGACAGAGCAGTTTTCCAAATAAAAAGGCCCGATACTCTACGTATCGGGCCCTACAGTATAACCAAAGCTCGGCATTATATAAGCATATCTTAATCAGCGGATTTCGCCCGTGATAATCGCTGCCACAGAGGCGCCACAATCGGTTGGATATAAATATGATAAAGCTCGCGTATTCTCTGGGGAGCGACCAACATAACCGGCGTGACGATCAATGTCAGAATGGTCGCAAACATCAGGCCAAAAACAATAGCCCGCGCCACGGCCACAAAGTAGGACGCAACAACGCCATCAATAACCACTTCGCGGGCGATTAAGTCCACACTGGCTCCCAGGGCAATGGGCGCCATTCCCAAAATGGTGGTTGCTGTCGTCAAGAACACCGGCCGCAATCGCTGAGCACAGGCTTTAACAGCAACCTTAGCCAGAGGCAGATCCGGCTCTTCTTTACGCACATAGTTATAGGTATCGATCAGCACAATATTGTTATTCACCACAATACCCGCCAACGCTACAATGCCGACACCGGTCAACAGAGTACTGAAGGTATCACCGGTAATTAGCAACCCCAGGAGTACACCGGCGGTAGACATTACCACCGACGACAGAATCAGGAAGCCCTGATAAAAACTGTTGAACTGAGTCACCAATAGGATAAACATCAAAAACAGTGCCAGTGAAAACGCCTTGCTCAAAAACGCCAGGGAATCCTGTTGCTCCTCATTCGCACCTTTGAATACGACCTGTACTTCAGGGTCCAACGGATTGTCTTCAAGCCAGGCCTTAATCTCGGTAACAATATCATCTTCCAGATAGCCCGGTTTGACCTCGGACTGCACCTTCATAATGGTGACCGCATCTACACGCTCGATCTGGTCAACTTTTGGCTTGGCCTCACGAGTCACAAAACTGCTGATCGGCACGGGCCCCTGAGGTGTAGTCACTCGCAGATCATCCAACACTCGCAGCCCCCGGGTTTCATAGGGATAACGCACCCGAATCTCAACTTCGTCGGTGGAGTCGTCAGGACGATACTCGCCAAGCAGTACGCCATTGGTTACCAGCTGAACTGCGCGACCAACCTCTGCAACGTTCACCCCCATTTGGGCCGCCAGTGAGCGATCTACTTTGATTTCCCATTCAATTCCCGGCAATGGGGAACTGTCGGTAACGTCGCGCACCCCTTCAAACTCAGACTCGAGAAAATCTCTCATAAAGCGCGTTGTAGCCAGCAGCTTGTCGTAGTTGTTGGACTCAATCTGAATCTGGATGGGTTTACCTACAGGTGGCCCACCTTCAAAGGGCTCCGCCGAAACAATAATGCCGGGCAGATCCACCGTGGCCTGATTTATCTTCTCAAATACAGTTCGCGTGGAATGTCCCAGTGTTTTGGGATCGTATAACTCAACCAGAATAGTGCCGATTTCATCCTTCGCAGAGAGACGTGCTCCGCCACCGCCGCCGCTGGTGGCGTAGATTGCTTTCACCTCTTCAAACTCCATAACGCGCTGTTCAACATCCGCCATCAAATTGCGTTTTTCCTGAACAGACAGGTTACCCTGAGCGCGCACAGCAACTACACCAATGGTCTCTTCGGTCTCTGCAAAAAACATCACACCATTGTTGTAGCGACCATATATTTGAAACACGCTCACCAAGACTACAAGAGTAATCAGACACCAAACGATAGGTCGCTTGAGGATGCTTTCCAACATACGCGCGTAGCGCCCGGTGTGACCGGGCAAGCTCGCGGGGTCCTCTTCCTCAAGATGAATCAGATATTCCTTGGTGCGCTGGTCCAAGGCGGTTTTCGCCATCAAGGAACCAATCACCGGAGCGAAAAATAGCGCATAACTCAATGAACCTGCCAATACCCAAAATACGGTAACGGGCAGGTAACCCATAAACTCTCCAGCCACCCCGGGCCAGAAGACCATAGGCAGAAACGCCGCCAGGGTAGTTGCCGTCGAAGCCACCACC
>JALUYN010000197.1 GCA_027012915.1 Cellvibrionaceae bacterium | reverse complement strand
ATTTCCAACAAAGCTCAAGCCTTGGGTGGCAATGCCCATGTCTACACTCACCTGTCCCACGTTTATGGCCAGGGCTGCAGTGTCTATACCACCTATATTTTTGCCTGTAAGGACAGCTTCGAAGCGACCCACGCCTATTGGCAGGACATTAAGAGCGCCGGAGCTGAAGCGACTGTCGCCCAGGGCGGTACCATCAGTCACCAGCACGGTGTCGGACTGGATCACAAGACCTATCTTCCTGCGGAAAAAGGTGAGTTGGGTATCAGCGCAATTCAACAGCTACTGAAGCTGTTTGATCCTCAACAGCGCATGAACCCGGGCAAACTCCTTCCTTGAAATCAGCGACTCGCCGAAAGGATACATCTCCATGAGTGACACCCCCAATGCATACAAGAATCTGGAACACAGGGGCTTACACAAAGGCTTGGGACCGGCGCAAGAAAGCTGGGCGTCATTGGCAGCCCAGCCCTGGGATCTGATCGTTATCGGCGGCGGCATTACTGGCGCTGGTGTGCTTCGCGAAGCTGCCCGCTGTGGACTGCGCGCCCTGCTGATAGAACAGCAGGATTTTGCCTGGGGCACCTCCAGCCGCTCATCGAAAATGGTTCACGGCGGGCTGCGCTATCTCGGTCAGGGCGACTACACCCTGACGCGTCACTCTCTGCTGGAGCGCGAGCGCCTGCTTAAAGAAGCCCCCGGTCTCGTTGAACGCATGGGCTACTATTTTACGCTGCGGCAGCAGAAATCGCCTCCGGCCTGGGCCGTGAAGATTCTGTTGTGGTTGTACGATCGCATAGCAGGCATTCGCGACCACCGTCGTATCCCCTTGCCTGCGCTGCGGCGAAAATTCCCGGGCATTGCCACCGAAGGGCTCAAAGACTGCTTCTACTATACCGATGCCGTCACCGATGACGCGCGCCTGGTAATGCGCACCCTGCAGGAAGCAGTGGACGATGGCGGCACAGCCATAAACTATGCGCGCGCCGAAAAGCTACTGCTCGACAGCGACGGTAAGGTACAAGGCTGTAGCGTCCGCAGCAGTGTGTCTAACGAGTGTATCGACATCAAAGCCAGTGCCGTAGTCAATGCTACCGGCGCTTGGGCCGATGAACTGCGCAATCAATTAACTTCCGAAAAGCGCATTCGCCCCCTGCGGGGCAGTCACTTGGTGATCGCGCAAGAGCGACTGCCTGTGAGCAGCGCCGTCACCCTAATGCACCCGGACGATCAACGAGCGATGTTTATATTTCCCTGGGAGCAACGCACCATCATTGGCACCACGGACTTGGACCACCGCGCTCCGCTGAATCAAGAGGCCAGTATCGATCGGGAAGAAGTAGATTACCTGTTAAAAGCTGCCAACGATCTGTTTCCCAAAGCCGAACTGCAAGACGAAGACATTATCTCTACCTGGTCTGGTGTGCGCCCGGTGATCGGCTCAGAAAAAAGCAAAGACCCCTCTAAAGAAAGACGTGATCATGCGGTTTGGCGTGACGGTAATCTGGTAACCGTCAGCGGCGGCAAGCTCACCACATTTCGCCTGATTGCACTGGACGTTTTGCACGCGCTGAAGAGCGTCATAGACATTCCTGAGATCGACACACAGGCTTCGGTATTTAACAGTTCTTTCAGCAAGAGTGCGCACTACCCCCAGTGCCCAGCGGCGATCTTTGAACATCTACACGCACGCTATGGCAACCGTGTGAAGTCCCTTCTGCAAAACGCGAGCGAGCAGGATTTAACGCCCATTGCCGACACCTCGATCACTATTGCCGAGTGTCGCTGGATCTTACAGCACGAAGCGGTCGCCCATCTGGACGACTTTATGCTGCGCCGCACGCGACTGGGTCAACTGTTGAAACAGGGAGGCATTGATCTGCTGCCCTTACTCAAAGCCGACTGTATGCGATTAATGAACTGGAGTGAGCAATGCTGGCAAGACGAAGTTCAGCGCTACCAGAGCATTTGGCAGCAGCACTACTCCTTGCCAACCGCCTGATTCCAGACGCCCATGACAAACCCCGACAACACCAGCGCTATCAACGCCGCCACACATTTTCTGTCCATCGACTGCGGCACACAGAGCATTCGCGCCCTGATGTTTAACGAGTGCGGAGAACTGCTGGCAAAAACCCAATCCAATCTCGGCGAGTATGACTCTCCACAGCCCGGCTGGTCAGAACAGCAACCGGAGTTTTTCTGGCAGCAGCTATGCCAGGTCTGTCAGGAGCTCTGGCAGCAGGTTTCCCCAGAAAATATACGCGGTGTTGCCATCACCACACAAAGGGGTACGGTGATCAATCTCGATAGCAACGGTCAACCTTTACGTCCTGCAATCTCCTGGCTGGATCAGCGTCAGGCACAACAGACGCCGCAGTTGCCACTCATCGATAACGCCCTGCGTTGCATTGGCCAATACTCGCCTCTTGAGCGAATGAAGCGAGAAGCCGAATCCAATTGGATCGCCGAACAACAAACCGAGGTGCACCAGCAAACCAGGCACTTTCTGATGTTGTCGGCCTATCTGAACTATCGCCTCACCGATCAAATTCGCGACGCTATCGCCTCCCAAGTGGGCTACATCCCCTTTGATTACAAAGCTCTCGACTGGGCAAAAACCAATAGCTGGCGTTATCGCGCGCTGAATTTGCAGCGCAACCAAATGCCTGAGTTATCTCCAGCGGGGCAACAGTTGGGAAGCATTTCAGAACAGGCAGCACGCGCAACCGGAATCCCCAAAGGTTTACCGGTATTCGCCGCGGGGTCGGACAAAGCCTGTGAAGTATTGGGCTCTGGGTGCGTCGACGAAAACACCGGCGCAATCAGCTACGGCACGACGGCCACCTTCAACATCAACAGCGCCCACTATTTTGAAGCTCTGGCATTTCAACCGGCCTACCCCGCCGTTATGCCCAACCACTACAACGTGGAAACCATGGTGCACCGCGGCTACTGGATGGTGAACTGGTTTAAGAAAGAATTTGGCCT
>JALUYN010000196.1 GCA_027012915.1 Cellvibrionaceae bacterium | reverse complement strand
AAAGCCAGTGTGGATCTGCTTACCAAAGCGACACAAGATGCCGGGTACCCATCGACAGAAGCCAAGCAGGAGTAGTTATGATCCGGGACGTTATTCTGGAATCCGAAATTACCTGCCCGGATTGTAGGTTCAAGAAACGGGAAACCATGCCGACGGATGCCTGTCAGTGGTTCTATGAGTGTGAGCAGTGCCATACAGTGTTGAAGCCCAAGGCGGGCGACTGCTGTGTGTATTGTTCCTATGGATCGGTACCATGCCCGCCCATACAACTCTCACCACAAAACAAGGGCAAAGGCTGCTGTTCGTAACTCGCCATTCGCACTGTATAAGCCATCGCGTGGATGAGCTTTTTGGCAAGGCATTCTACTTATCCCGCTGGCGATACCGCTTGTAAATACATCCCCGACTATAAAGAGGTAAACATCACCCCATACCTTTCGCACGGCTTTTCATCAAGGGTTCTCTTCCGTGGAAAAACTGGAAAATGCTGCTTGCTGAATGTGATCTGAAAGGTATGCGTCCGGGGAACTCACCTACAACTCCCTACTTAATCCCGCAATGATGGTGTCCACCTATTATTAAGTGGACACCTACCATGGATCACAATACTCCTACACTCCCACCACCCAAGGCTCGACGCCGATTTTCACCGCAGTTTAAGGCCAGGGTGGTTCAAGAATGCCAGCAGCCCGGCAACTCAACCGCTGGAGTTGCCCAGAAGCATCAACTCAATGCCAATCTGATCCATAAATGGCGCCGCTCGATGTTGAAGCCAAAGTCAGAGGCTTTTGTCGCGTTACCGACCCCTTCTGTTAACCTGAGCGGCACTGGCGATCGTGATACAGTGCGATTTAAGCTCACTAATGGCATCGTGGTTGACTGGCCCACGAACCGTATTCTTGATTCTGTTGCCTGGCTGAAGGCGTTGCAATCGTGATTCGCATTGATCGTATCTGGTTGGCCACAGACCCTATGGACATGCGAGCAGGGGTGGATACCTGTCTCGCTCGCGTGATCACCGTGTTCGGTGAAGCGCAGCCACACCAAGCCTATATCTTTTTGAACAAGCGAGCCAACCGTATGAAGGTGCTCGTACACGATGGCTTTGGCCTGTGGCTGGCTGCTCGCCGATTGCATAAAGGGCGATTTGTCCCGGCACAAACCTGGGATACAGATCCCCTTGAGCTGAATGATGACCAATGGCGAGCATTAGTGGTTGGACTTCCCTGGCGGCAAGCCGGGCCCGATATGCGCATTCGCGTTCTCTGATCTGGCTCATTGCAACGGCAAAAGCCTCAAAAGATCATCGCCATAGCGCCCGAGTTCAGGCACAGTAGACTCATGAATGAAGCCGTGGATCTACAACAACTCGACGAACAACAGCTGCGCGTGCTGGCCGCTCAGCTGCAAAATCAGATCCAAACCATCTCTCTGGCCTACGACAAGCTTAAGCATGAAATGGCCATTCTTAAGCGGCACAAATACGCTCGCACCAGCGAAGCTCTGAACCCTCATCAGCGCAGCCTCCTCGACGAGATCACCCAAGAAGACATCGCCGCCATCGAAGAGCAGCTGGCGAGGCACGAACAACAGCTTCAGCCTGAGAAACGAGAAGAAAAGAAGCGACCGAAACGAGCGCCGTTGCCCCCGGAACTTCCCCGCAGAACCATCGAGCACGAACCAGACAGCACACGGTGTGAATGTGGCTGTCAGCTAAAACGGGTTGGCGAGGACGTGAGTGAAAAACTGGATTATATCCCCGGCACTTTTACGGTTGAACGTCATGTTCGAGGCAAGTGGGTCTGCGACTCCTGCGAGACTCTGACTCAAGCGCCGGTTCCGCCTCAGGTCATCGACAAAGGTATCCCAACCGCAGGTCTTCTGGCTCAAGTTCTGGTGGCCAAATACGGAGACCACCTGCCGCTGTATCGCCAAGAAAAAATCTTCGCTCGTGCCGGCCTGGAAATCGCCCGCTCGACACTGGCCGATTGGGTGGGTCGCTGCGGTGTGGCGCTTGAACCTCTGGTGGATGCCATGCGCGACGAGTTACATCAGCAATCTGTGTTGCACGCGGATGAAACCCCGGTGGCCATGTTGTCACCCGGCAAGAAGAAAACCCATAAGGCGTATGTCTGGGCCTACACCAGCACATCGTTCTCAGGGATGGAAGCCGTGGTTTACGATTTTGCTCCAAGCCGCTCAGGAGAAAACGCTCGTCAGTTCCTTCAAGACTGGCAAGGGAAGCTCGTGTGCGACGACTACAGTGGCTATAAGGCTAGCTTCGGCGAGCGCATCACTGAAATCGGTTGTATGGCGCATGCACGCCGCAAGTTCTTTGACCTGCATGTGGCGAACCAAAGCACCTTGGCAGCATACGCACTGGATCAGATTGGCTTTCTGTACCGAATCGAAAAGCAGACTAAAGAGCTCGGCGAGGATGAGCGGCTCCGTGTTCGACAAACCCAGTCAAAAGCGATATTAGATGAACTTCACGAATGGTTGATCCGGCAACGACAGCAGGTACCGGACGGCTCGGGAACCGCAAGAGCCATCGACTACAGTTTGAAGCGCTGGGAAGCACTGACTCGCTATTGCGACGATGGTGGCGTACCCATCGATAACAATCGGGTGGAAAATCAAATCCGGCCCTGGGCAATAGGTCGCAACAACTGGCTGTTTGCGGGTTCACTGCGAAGTGGGCAGCGTGCAGCGAATGTGATGAGTCTCATCCAATCGGCCAAACTAAACGGCCATGATCCGTATGCTTACTTGAAAGATGTGCTGGATCGATTGCCTACCCACAAAAACAATCGGCTCGAAGAGCTGTTACCGCATAACTGGAGGGAGCCGGACAAGGTGTGATGGCCGGACGCTTACTCTGAAAGTGCAATACCATCTCTTATAGCAGCCAGGCGCTGATCATCCAGTGTTTCTTCTGCGAGCAACAGCTTTGCAGAGTCTTCCAGCACTGACTGATTGGCAGTCAATACGT
>JALUYN010000195.1 GCA_027012915.1 Cellvibrionaceae bacterium | reverse complement strand
TTGCGTATTTCGGTGAATTCGATCAGGCGTTTCGGAGTTATCCGATCACTTTTTCATCTTCTTTTTCGTCCCTGCCAGTTTTACCTTAAGTGATCGGATTGGTCTAGTTTTCTCATCGACTCTCCCGTGAGTTCAATGCGATGACTATTGTGTAATAATCGGTCGAGTAAGGCATCGGCTACGGTGGGATTGGTCATCAACTTGTACCACTCAGCAACCGGTAATTGACTGGCAATGATGGTGCTGGCGTTTTGGTATCGCTCCTCCATCACATCGAGCAGGTCATTTGCTTGTCGTGCGTTGAGTTTTTCCATTCCCCAGTCATCCAGGATGAGTAGCTTTTTCTTAGCAATTTGGGCCAGTTGCTGACGGTAGCTGCCATCGGCGTGGCCGATGTTTAGCTCATCAAGGAGTTGCCCTAAGCGGTAATAGCGGACGGTTTGGTGTTGCTCACAGGCTTGTTTGGCTAATGCGCAGGCAAGGTAGGTTTTGCCGCAGCCAGTGGCCCCCGTGATGATTATATTGTGCGCGTGGTGCAGGTATTGTCCGCTGAGTAGCGAGCCGATTTTATCTTTACGTAACCCACGTTCACTGCGGTACTTCAAGCGGCTGGCATGTGCATCAAGGCGCAGTGATGCTTGCTTTAGCAGTCGCTTCACCTTAGTAGACTGACGGCAGTGAATTTCGTGCTGGGCTAATAACCCCAGCCGTTCCTCGAAGCTCATATCCTCGTAAGTAGTGGCTTGACCTTGTTGTTGCTGTAACGCTTGGGCGAAGTGTCCCAGGCGTAAGCTGCGTAGTTGCTCTTGTAGTTGAGATTGTGTCATGAGTTATCCTATTGATAGTAGTGTTGGCCACGGATGTTGTGATGAGTAACCGGCAGTTCTTCTTGCTCGGTTGCAGTATCAGGTATGCTTTCCTGGTGGTGCTTCAACAGGTTCAACACTACCGTGCGATGTGGCCGCTCAAGCAGTAGTGCTTTTTGACAGGCGGCTTCAAGCCGGGCCGCGCCGTATTGCTTGGCCAGGTTAAGAATGGCTAAGCAGCTTTTTATGGCTTGCTCCGGATGCTTGCGACTGTGGATGTGCCATTCAATGACGCCTCGCGTACCCGCACCGATATTGTCAGCCCAATTTATCAAGCGTTCGGCACTGAAGCGTTGCTTAACATGACTGTCTGGCATGTGTTCTTTTTGCGTGGAGAAGCCACCTTGCTGTGGTGATTTTGCGTGTTGCGTTATGAGTTGATTGTGATGATAAATACTCACCAGATGACCACTGGCTTCGATTGTCACGACTTCGCCCACCAACGTATGCGGCACCGAGTACGCATGCTTTTGGTAGAGCACATGATAGTCAGGGCCAACCTTGGCCCGTTTACTGTCAATGTATTCGTAAGGGTGAGTGGGTAATGGTGCTAAGGCGGGCTTGTCCAGTAATTCAAATTGCTCACGACGGGAGCCTGGGTACAGGCGTTGAGGCCGGTTATTCAGGTCTTCCATCAACACTTTGATACGAGCATTCAAGGCCGACAGGGTGTAAAACGTTTCATGGCGTAAGCGCATTAATATCCAGCGTTCAACAATCAATACCGCATTTTCAGCTTTGGCTTTATCCTTCGGTTTGTAAGGTCGTGCTGGCACGATGGCGCAGCCGTAGTGTCGAGCCATCTTTGCGTAATTTTCATTGAGCGTTGGCGCATAACGGTGGGCTTTGGAGACCGCTGCCTTGAGATTATCCGGCACCAGTAGCCGAGGAACGCCCCCCAGATACTGGAACGTCCTGACATGCGCCATAATCCAGTCCTCTTCACGTTGTGAGCGGCCAGCCTCAACATAGGTATAGTTGGTTGCGCCTAATGTGGCGACGTAGATTTGTGCGTTGTACCGTATCTCTCCGGTATCGGGATTGACTATCGGGACAGTCGGCCCACAGTAGTCAATAAAGAGCTTATCGCCAGCGATATGATGCTGGCGCATGCTGCGCTTTTGGGTTTTCAGCCAACGCTGATAATGTTCACAGAACTGGGTGTATCCGTAGGCAGTCGCGCTATCCTCAGCGCAATATTCTTCCCATAATATCAGCTTGGTCATGCCCTTACGCTTCAATTCCTGCTGGAGGTACAGGAAATTGGGCAAGCGTTTCTGCCGGCGTACAGCTTCACTGTTATAGAGCGTGTCTTCGAGTTGTTTATCGCTGAGACTATCCGGTAGCGGCCACGATAATCCGCCTGATTTAAAGCGTGAGAGGATTTCGCTGACAGTAGCAGGTCCTAAACTCAGACATTGACCAATGTCCCTATTGCTCAACCCCAGTTCAAACTTGAGACGCAGAACGTCTTTTATCTTTTTCATATCGGTTCTCTTTCTCGCCATGACAGCCCATTCCTTCAAAATAATATGAAGATGAGCTTACCAATTGATTTAATGAGAAAAAGAAGAGGATTTCGGTATTCCGATCAGTGATTTCGGAAAAACGTCAATTTTGATCGGATAAGTCCGAAATGAGCGATCGGATTAAACCGAAATCAGTGATCGGATTGAACCGAAATGGGTGATCGAATTGGGCCGGAACATGCAGATCAGGCCGCGGAGTGTGGCACAACCTACGAGGGCGTTATGATGGCAGTCACTTAACCGTGATTGAACCACGAGCATAGACTGATGAGAAGGTGCCACGGCGGAGTGAGTAAGGTAGGCGCTGTTCACTGAAGAGTGAATAATCCACGAATACCAGCATGACAACCGACGAAATTACCGCCTCATCCAGTGCGTTAGCTCATTTATTTTGAATGAGAAATACAACTGATTATGGACTGAAAGAGTGCCAGGGATACCCTCGCTCAGGGTTGACAAAGGGAGTCATACCAACGCCCCACTTAGGGGCAAATACACGTAGGCTAAAATTGGAGCGAAGCGACTGAGCCTACGTGTATTTGTCCCAGCCCGCTTGCGGGCGACTACAGTGGTTTGTTAGAAGACGATGTTTCTACTA
>JALUYN010000194.1 GCA_027012915.1 Cellvibrionaceae bacterium | reverse complement strand
AACAAACTTATACAGAGCGGCTACCACAGCACTCATAGTAATCTTCCTAGCTGGTGAGAAAAAGGCCGCACATTCTACAGAATTGTCGCTTTTTTGAACAGACTGATGGCGGCCTAGGGGCACAAAAGCGAGTGTATGGTTTCGCTATCTCTGAGGTGGGCTTGGGGGAGAAAACACGCTTCATCGCCCAATTGGCCTATTACTGCGCTTCTTGCGCCACACCACCAAACCAGCTCAATAGCGCGTCGGCCAGCTCCCTTAGGTTTAAACTCATCACTGCAAAGTCCGCGTCAAACTGCATGGCTTTATCGCCGCCGCTGGCGTCGTTGGCTTCGTCTACAAGCTTGTCGGCAAATTTCACGCGTTTAATGCTCAGGTCGTCACCAATCATGCACTTTAGTGTTTCGTTCCATTCCAGAGCCAGTTTAACCACCTGCTTGCCGGTATTGAGATGTTGCTCGATTTCCGGTGCGTAGAGATCTTGGTGCTTGCAGCGCAGGATGCTGCCTTCTTCTCCCGCTTCACGCAGTTCGCACTCGCTGCCCAGTTCCACATCGTTGGGAATGTCTTCGCCGCGCAGCCAGGCGGTCATAATCACCGCGGGGGACTCAGAGACCTGCAGTGGGATAACCGGCAGGCTGCCCAGTGACTGGCGCAACATTTTCATTAGGTCTTCGGCCTTGGCGTGGCTGCTGGCGTCGATGATCAGCCAACCTTTGACGGTATCTATATAGGCGTAGGTGCGCTGTGACTTGGTAAAGGCCTGCGGCAGGCATTCGAAGATAATATCTTCCTTCAGACTCTGCTTTTCCTTGCCGTAGACTCGGCGATCTTCGGTCAGCTCAATGTGGGCGACTTTCTCTTCCAGCTTTTCCTTGATCACCGCTGCTGGCAGCACTTTTTCCTCACGCTTGGCGCAAATCATCAGGCAGCCATTGGTGCTGTGAAAAAGCTCTTCACTGATGTCCGCGCCCATGGGCGACACCCAGCCATAGCGATGGGTGTCCTGCTTGCCACAGGGTTTAAAGGCCTGTTCCTGAAGTTGCTGGTGAAATGTGGTTTGGTCGATATCGACGGAGGTGTTGAAGCGGTAAATCAGTAGGTTCTTAAACCACATAGATGCCTGTGCCTGTTAGAAATGGTTGCCGGGAAGATTGTAAAAAAGGGGGCGAATTATGCCCCATAGAGCAGGGGTTTGTAATGGGCAAGATATAGGATTGTTGCCGCGCAGCCGAGAGCCGCCAAGCTGCATGTCAGTCGCCATTGGCGGGTGTGGGCATAGCGCAAACCAAAGGCGCCCAGGAGGATATAACACACCAGCAGAACCAGCTTGGTGGCCAGCCAGGGTTGATAAATCGGGTTAAAAGAATAGTGCCAGGCCAGCGATACACCGCTGGCGAGCAGCAGTGTATCGACAATGTGGGGCAGGCGCCGGGTCATGCTCAGTTGCAGTAACTCAGGACGGTACAACATGGCCCATACGCGTGCGCTAAAACCGCAGACTGAGATTAGGGCCAGGGTAATATGTAGTGTCTTAACAAACTGCAATCTTAGCTTTCCAGTGCCTTGCCAATCAGGGTGCCCATGGCGTCGTTGAAGGGCAGTTTCAATGCCGCCGCATGCCCGTCTTCCGACATCTTGTTCCAGGTCTTTTGAATGATGCTGATAAGCTTCTCTTCGCTGTGCTTCTCGGCGAAGGGTTCGAGATAAAACTCCAGGAACACCAGACAGATAATATCTTCCAGTGCCTGAACTTCAGCGTCACGTTTTAGTTGTTTCTTTAATAGGAGATCTTTGACCCGTTGTTGGGCTTCGTCATCAAAGCCGTTTTGCTGCATTAACTCCGCAGTCAGGTCTCCGTGCATTCTACCCAACTCGGTGCGCCAGCGTTTATACCCCTGGCGGTCCATAGGGTAATCACTGCGGGGTATGGCCCAGCGTTTGATATGTTGTGCGCGACAGGCGATCTGCAACTCGGGTGTAGCCTCTGGAGAGAATCTTTGTTGCCACTGGGTCATGCGCTGGGAGTAGAGCAGTTCTTTAGCGATTTGCTCGCCGTTACTGGTTTCCAGGTTGGGGTCTTCAGCATTAATGGCGTCAATGGCAGAAAAAATGGCGGTGATATCAGTCATAAAAATCGTCGTGTCAGTTGGAAAATTTGGTTTAGATCAAGAAATCTGATGGGGTATCGGTACGTTCTGCAAAAAAAATGAAATTTTTAATCCAGATCAAAAAACGCAGCCTATCCTTAAGGTTTAATCGCACCCACTAAATTAATACATCTAACGAGAGTAACGCTATGAAAAAAGTATTAAAACCTCTGTCGCTGGCCGCTGCAATCTCCGCTGCTATGGTTTCTGGTCATGTGGCTGCTTATGAAGCAGGCGATTGGATTGTGCGTGCAGGTATTACTACTGTAGATCCGCAGGAAAGTGGTGATCAGCTGGAGCTGAATGGTTCTACTGCTGCTTTCATCGGTGCTGTAGGTACTGAAGAGCTGGGCCTGGATAGTGATACTCAGTTGGGTCTGACTGGTGAGTACATGCTGACCAATAACTGGGGTATCGAAGTGCTGGCTGCTACTCCATTCCAACACACTGCTACTGCTACTGATACTCTGGCAGGTTTGGATATCGCTGATATCAAGCATCTGCCACCAACCGTTAGTGCGGTATATCACTTTGACACTCAGGGCAATCTGGATCCTTATATCGGTGTTGGTATCAACTACACTATCTTCTTCAGTGAGGACACTACTTCTGCTGCTGACGCCGCTTTTGCTGGCTTGGGCCTGACCGGCGGTGATGTTGAGCTGGATGACTCTTGGGGTTTGGCGTTGCAAGTAGGTTTTGACTACCAAATCGATGAAAAGTGGTTGGTAAATGCCTCTGTTCGCTGGATCGATATCGATACCGAAGCTGAAGTGAAGTTTGACGGCGGTGCAAAAATCACTGCTGATGTAGAAGTAGATCCACTGGTTTACTCTGTAATGGTTGGCTACA
>JALUYN010000193.1 GCA_027012915.1 Cellvibrionaceae bacterium | reverse complement strand
ATGGATCGTCCCGAAGACATCGAGACCAACCCGGTCAATGACTGCACCTATGTCATGCTCACCAAAAACAAAAAGCGTAAGGTGCAAGATCCGGGAAACTTGAGAACAAAGAACACCGCTGGCCATATTCTCGAAATCATTCATCCCGGCCGCGAGGGGCATAGGGATCACACGTCAGAGTCCTTTCAATGGGTGACGTTTCTGCTCGGTGGACACCCACGCAGCTCGTCGCTTAATGACCAGGGATTTTATGGAACAAGCCCCAGCGGTACCTCCGTTTCTGAAAGTGGTTGGTTTGTAACGCCAGACAACCTGACCTTTGATCAATTTGGCAATATGTGGGTGGCCACAGACGGTTGTGAAGATTTTCACTTCCACGATGGATTGTGGGCAATGCCGACCGCCGGCCCCTACCGTGCGATTCCCAAGCACTTTTTCGGCTGCCCTCAGGGCGCCGAGCTGTGCGGACCTGAATTCACACCGGACGGAACGACGCTGTTCGTAGCAATACAACATCCGGCTGACGCCGAAGGTTCACTGTACGATAACCCTTCGCATCGCTGGCCGGACTTCAATGAAAATTTGCCACCGCGCCCTACCGTCTTGGCCATCCGCAAAGATGATGGCGGCATCGTCGGTAGCTAATCGACAGCCGCCTGAACTTCGCGTCGGTGTCAGTCACCGGCGCGGTCAAAATACTCGCGGGTCAACTTGGCGACAACGCCCGAGAGCAGCAACAGCGCAATCAGATTTGGTACGGCCATCAAACCATTGAGAATGTCGGCCACCAACCAGATAGCTTCAAGTTCACTGATCGCACCAACTCCAACCACTGCGACCCAGATTACTCGAAATGGCACTATAACCCTGGTACCCAATAGGTACTCTGCGCAGCGCTCACCGTAGTAACTCCAGCCGAGAATGGTAGTAAAGGCAAAAACGCAAAGCCCTAGCGAAATCAAGATATCGCCGTAGGGCAAACTGCTGGCAAAGGCCGCTTGCGACATGGCCGCGCCTTTGGCCTCACCATCCCACACGCCGGTAACAATGATCGCCAGACCGGTAATGGAACAAATAATCAAAGTATCGATAAAAGTACCCAGCATGGCCACAGTACCCTGACGCACCGGGCTGTCGGTCTTTGCCGCCGCGTGCGCAATGGGCGCGCTACCCAGTCCCGCCTCATTGGAAAAAACCCCACGGGCCACACCAAACTGAATCGCCAACATAACGGCTGTACCAGCAGCTCCACCGCCAACTGCTTCGGAAGAGAACGCACTTTTGACGACCAAGGCAAGCGCATCAGGGATACCACCGATATTGAGCAACAACACGGTAACGCCTGCCAGGATGTACAAGATCGCCATCATCGGCACAAGTCGTGTTGCCACATCCGCTATTCGCCGCACGCCACCGATCAATACGAGAGCCACTAACGCCATCATAACAACGGCAGTGACCGTTTCACTGACACCAAAAGCGTTATTCATCGCAGACGATACAGAATTAGCTTGAACGCCATTACCGATTCCAAATCCGGCGAACGCACCGAATATCGCAAATAGTATCGCCAGCCAGCGCCAGTTTTCACCGAGACCGTTGCGAATATAGTACATGGGCCCACCAACGTGATCGCCCTTGTCGTCTACCTCGCGAAAATGCACGGCACACACCGCCTCTGAGTATTTAGTTGCCATACCTACCAGGGCACTACACCACATCCAAAACAGTGCTCCGGGGCCACCAAGGCCGATAGCAGTCGCGACTCCGGCAATATTCCCGGTGCCGATTGTGGCCGACAGCGACGTCATCAATGCGGCAAAGGGTGTAATTACGCCCTCTCCACTCTCAGCTTTACGCCCACGAAACAATTGCTTGAAACCATAGCCAATTTTTAAAATCGGCATGCCCCCAAGACGCACCATCAACACAACGCCGGTCCCCAGAATCAGGGTCAACATATAGGGACCCCAGACAATCCCACTGACTGCGCTCAAGAATTCCATACTTTCACTCTTTTTTGTTAGCTATTATTAACTTTTATACTAAATTTGTCCCGATAAGGATAGATTCCAAATAAGCCACCGGTGTGCACAAACAAGATCTTGGGATTTTGCCCAAGCGCACCGTTGCGTATTTCACTGACAAGTCCGTAGAAGGCTTTTCCGGTATAGACCGGGTCGAGTACGACACCTTCAAGTCGAGCTAACCACTGAATACACTCAAAAATCTCAGGGCCAGCCTTCGCGTACCCCGGGCCTATGTAGCTATCATTAACCTGAATACTAAGCTGATCCAGATCGCCATCGATATCATACAGCGATTGCCATAAGCCGAGATCCTCACGAATTTTGCTTTGGAAATAGTCCTCATCATCACACACCGCAAACCCCAGCACCTGACTGCCAATATTTTGAGCTTCACAACCCACGGTTAGTCCGGCCTGTGTTCCCCCGGAGCCGCTGGCACAGACAATAAAGTCTGGCGTAAAACCATGCACTGAAAAATCTGCAGCCATCTCCGAGGCGGCGCTGATATAGCCCCAGATCCCGATGCCATCACTGGCGCCAATGGGAATAGTAAACGGGCTCTTTCCTTTAGCCCTCAGCTCCCGGGCTTTAGCTTCCATCAATTCCGGAAGTCTGGCGTGGTTGGCTTTACCATTGATGATATCCACTTCGGCACCAAACAGGCCATCCAACAGCAGATTACCATCCGCCATAGCCTCTAGCGGCCCTCGCAACAACAGGTTTACATCCAGCCCCAATTGCGCACCTGCCGCAGCAGTTGCCCGACAGTGGTTCGATTGAAGACCACCGCAGGTAATCAATGTGTCAGCGCCTTCTTCTATAGCCCGCCCGATGGTGTACTCCAACTTGCGCACTTTGTTTCCAGTCATTACAGAACCGGTAAGATCATCCCTTTTAATCCATATATCCGCATTGAGCTCCTCGGAGATTCGTTCCAGACGATGCATAGGTGTGGGAATTTGTGCCAGTGGCACTTTACTTGGGAATTCAAAGGAGATCACGGGGTACCCTCTTGATGGTTCACCTGGCGGCAAACGATAACTTCAGGCATTAAAAAAGGCAGCTGAGCTGCCTTTTTATTTAGATGGACTTGATTGTGCCCTTCGGTAGAACGGCGTGTACCGCAATCTTCTGGAATTTGAGTTCGATGTTATTGCCTGTCTCGAGCACCAGATAGGTATCGTCTACCTTCACAACCTTACCCAGCATGCCACTGCTCATGACGACTTCATCGCCTTTACTGATAGATCCTACCAAAGAGTCATGCTCTTTCTGGCGCTTGCGCTGCGGGCGGATGATAAACAGGTACATAAACACAAACAGGCCACCAAACATGACCAAGGTCACCATTGGATTGGCTTCCGGTGCAGGTGCCTGTGCTTGAGCCATTGCGGCAGGGATAAAGAAACCCATCGATTTTCCTCATTAATTCAAAATGTTAGAGACAACGAACTCTACCTTTTTTGAAAAAATCAGGCAATGTAAATAGGTCGATTGGAATACGATAAGCCCTTATCGTAAGGGCTTATACATAATCCCGGAATAATTTACGGAACGCGTTGGGGGAAAGGCCGGTCCAGCGCTTGAACGCCAGCGTGAAACTGGTTCTGTCTGAGAAATCGAGCATCGATGACAGGCGATCAATGCTGATTTCATTGGCAGTCAACAATGGCAGTACGTAATTCAGGCGAACCCGATCACGCAACTCGGTAAAGCTGAGCCCCTGTTGCTGCAGTCGACGTTGTAATGTGCGCTTGGAAACATTGAGATCACTGGCTATATCATTCGCAGAAAGTGATGAATGACCAATTCTGCCAACCAAGGTGTCAATAACCCGCGCAGATATGCCATACAGCTCAGGCAGTTTGGCTGCCTCAAGGTACTCCTGATAAGTACCGATTTTATCGTCCTGGTGCCTTTCACCGTAGGCTACCGAAACGTATTGTTCCTGCAGTTGAGCCACAAACACCTCCTTCCCTATTGTGAGCGATACGTCCGTTGTCCCAGAAGAATGCCACAAAACCCCTATGCCGTCCAAGTTTATGACTGGCTGGTTTCGTGTTTTACTGCTCGCCCTTGAGCAAAGCAATCACATCATCATGGTGACTTTTGGTCTTGAATTTATCCATTACGTGCTTAAGGCGGCCATCCTTCCCAATTATAAAGGTGGTTCTGAGGATGCCCATAAACTCTCGACCCATGAACTTCTTGAGCCCCCAAACGCCGTACTTCTCTGCAATCGCATGATCCTCATCTGACAATAGATCAAAATTCAGATTTTGCTTGTCGATAAAGCGTTGCAGTCTCGGATAAGGATCGGGGCTGACACCTAAGACTACCGTATCCAGCTCTTTAAAGATGTCGATCGTGTCACGAATTCCGCAAGCTTGGGTCGTACACCCAGGCGTCATGGCTTTCGGATAAAAGTACAACACCACCTGACTTTTGTCGCGAAAGTCTTTTAATGAAACCTTTTCACCATCCTGACGCTGCAGCGTAAACGCGGGAGCCAGATTTCCAATTTTTGGGTAAGCCATACTGCGGAATCCTTCTGGGTTATATAAACGTTGAATTATAGCATTGTGGTCGCCCTTCCCTGGGTATCGCAGTTTCCGGCATACCCCAGGGCACCTTCTCTTGGAGCTTTGCTCCAATTCACCTTGTCCATGCCTCTCAATTGCATACGACCGCCATGGACGGCGGAAGTGCAGATATTGCAGGAGCAGATATCTGCCCGTCCTTCCATGGGCATCGCAGTTTCCGGCGTCCGTGCCTCTCAACTGCATACAGCCCTTCCCTGGGCATAAAAAAAGCGCGGACAAGCCGCGCTTTTGCTATCGTACCGACGGCAATATTAAGAAGGCAGCAGATCTTTTACTGCATCACGCTCTTCTTTCAGCTCGGTTTCGGTAGCGGCCATCTTTCCACGAGAGAAATCGTTGGTCTCGATACCTTGAACGATAGTCCAGTCACCGTCTTTACAAGTGCAAGGGTAACCGTAGATCAGGCCTTCTTCGATACCGTAAGAACCGTCGGAGTATACGCCCATGGTTACATATTCGCCCTCTGGAGTGCCCAGAGCCCAATCGCGCATGTGGAAAATAGCGGCGTTAGCGGCAGAAGCTGCAGAAGAAGCACCGCGAGCCTGGATAATGGCTGCGCCACGCTGTTGTACGGTAGGGATAAAGTCGTTTTCGTACCAGTCCTGCTCGATCAGGCCCATTGCGTCAGCACCGTCAACTGTGGTGTTGTGAATGTCTGGGTACTGAGTAGCGGAGTGATTACCCCAGATAATAACGTTCTTAACGTCGTTGATGGTCTTGCCGGTCTTCTCAGCCAGTTGGCTCATGGCACGGTTGTGATCCAGACGCATCATGGCAGTGAACTGACGAGGATCGATATCTGGAGCATTGCGCTGGGCGATAAGAGCATTGGTGTTGGCAGGGTTGCCAACTACCAGCACTTTAATGTCGCGGGAGGCGTGATCATTGATGGCTTTACCCTGAACGGAGAAGATCGCAGCGTTGGCTTCCAGCAGGTCTTTACGCTCCATACCTGGGCCACGAGGGCGAGCACCTACCAGCAGCGCGAAATCGGCATCTTTAAAGGCAACGTTTGGATCGTCGGTGCAAACCATGCCAGCCAGCAGAGGGAACGCACAGTCATCCAGTTCCATAGCTACGCCTTTCAACGCGTTCAGGGCTGGGGTAATTTCCAGCATCTGCAGGATTACAGGCTGATCTTTGCCCAGCATTTCGCCAGCGGCGATGCGGAACAACAGGGAGTAGCTGATTTGGCCAGCTGCGCCGGTTACGGCAACACGTACAGGTGCTTTCACAATAATTCTCCGTTTGGTCTTTTGGACAGTCAGGTCGCGCAAGATTCGCGACCTACCTACAGTATGAGGCGGGCCTAATTATAGGGACTTGTCGAAAAATTGCATCCCAAAACGGGGATTAGTTAGCCAAACGTCTATATCGCTCATCGAGAGCTCGATACAACTCATCCTTAAAAGACCCGCTGGCGGTATCCAGCTCCCGTGTAATCTCTACCAGGTGCTCGTTATCTTCTTTTCCAGACCAGTTTTTAACGTAGGATCCGTCTTGGTAACCATTGTCCTGACGGAAGAAATTCAGCACATTTTTGCCCACATAACGAATATAGAGTTCTTCAAAACTGAGCTCGATACCAGCCATCAATCTCGCAAACGAGGCCACTGAAAAAGCCTGTGTAGTCAGAGTTTCTGCAGCAAACCGCTCGAGGTCCAGGCGAAAATCAGCTTCATCAGTTTCGACCACCAACTGCGACTCAATTGCCAGGGCTAGGTCCTCTAGGGATTTCCCGGAAGTCAGCAGGATACTCAAACCGAAGTGCCAGATATCCACCAGTTCGAGCTGCACCTGATCCACGTCGGGAGTCTGCTTTTTCCACCACTTCCAGCCGTAGTGATCCAACAGCTCACCGCACTCGATCCAGATGGCCCGATACCATTCAAATCCCTGGTTGCGCCAATCGCTGTGAACTTTGGTATTCATGCTATTTTGCAATTCAAGCATGGTAATTAGCTGTTGCTGCATAGGAGTGTTCCTTAGTCGCCTGAATGTCAGGCAGCCTTATTAAAGAGTTTATGAAAATTTTCGCCTGTAATGCGGATCATGTCTTCAGTAGAGATGCCTTTGAGTTCGGCTAGAAATTCAGCTACTTCCCGCACGAATGCGGGCTCGTTGGGCTTGCCGCGGTAGGGAACCGGCGCCAGATAAGGTGAATCGGTTTCAACCAGCATGCGATCAAGTGGCATTTTCTCCGCCACCTCTCGCAATTCAACAGCATTTTTGAAGGTAACAATGCCTGAAAATGAAATGTAGTAATTCATATCCATAGCCGCCTTGGCCATGTCCCAACTTTCCGTAAAGCAGTGCAAGACTCCGGCGCTTTCGCGACAACCATGCTCAGCTATCAAATCGAGGGTGTCCTTGCGCGCATCTCGAGTGTGCACTATGACGGGCAATTCTGCCTGCTTGGCGGCCTCGAGATGAATAACGAAGCTCTCCTGCTGCTGCAACTTGCTCTCGTCGCTGTAGTAGTAGTCCAATCCACTTTCGCCCAGCGCGACGACTTTGGGGTGCTTGCCCCACTCTATCAATTGCTCTCTGGTGGCAAGCCCTCTCTCGATATCCAGCGGATGTACCCCCACCGAACTCACCACGTCGTGATACTGATCGGCGAGATCCACAACGGCTTGACGGTTTTCCAAGCTGATTCCGACACAGAGCATTTTCCCAACGCCACGCTCCCTGGCATGGTCTAACGCCGCCTCGAGCGAACCGTCGTACTTATCAAGTTTGAGTCTGTCGAGATGACAATGGGAATCTACAAGCATGAATATCTAACTACCTTGAAAACTAACTATCTTTAGAGCTAACTATTTTTAAAACAAAAACTGACAATAAAAAGGCCAGCTAAGCTGGCCTTTGCTCACCGCCCTGATGGGCTACATTGTATGGGTTGGCCGATCTGAATCCAAAGAGCCGGCCAAATAGGTCTCAATCTTTTTAGCAGCAGTGTCGTCCTGGTCGCTGAATTGAACACCGACTCCAGCCGCCCTATTACCTTGAGCGCCCTTAGGAGTGACCCAAACCACTTTGCCCGCAACCGGAATTTTTTCTGGCTCGTCCATCAAATTGAGTAACATAAACACTTCATCGCCCAAGCTGTAATTCTTACCCGTCGGAATAAACAGACCACCGTTCTTTACAAACGGCATGTAGGCAGCATAAAGCACGGCCTTATCTTTGATCGTTAGCGATAAAATACCGTTGCGGCCGCCCAATCCCTGCATTATTTATTTCCCCGCCCGTAATACGTAATGACCTGAAATTTTTCGAGTACCATTGAGTGGATCTCAAAAACTGACATCAATTTAGCCCATTTAACAATGAATGTCTCGCCTGCTGCACCGGTTGCACCTGTCTGAGTAAGGCGTACCAATCCATCATCATCTCTTCAATCAGCAACTGTTTGTTGGGATTGCTGCCTGACAACAACTGCTTCTTGACCAACAGCAGCTTATCAAGCAACCGAAATACCATGGACGGCTTAACCTTAACAACCTTCGAAACCAGAGCCTGTTCCTGTTCATCAATTGGTGTCTGGACACCGAGAGGTATTTTTACAGAAAGTTGTAGCCAACCAATCAGTGCCTCGACGAGAGGCAAGGGTTCTCCCGACTGCAGTTTGGCCGCTGCCTCAAGCGCGGAAACCTGGTGATCTCCCACCGCATTGAGGCTTTGCGCAAACAAGGTACGCTGCTCTAGACGCTCATCCCCCATAAGATCGCGGGCAGTCAGCGGCGCGCCTCCCGCACAATCCAGCAGGTATTCGGCACTATGACTCACTGTCAATGGAGTCAACCACTCGAGACATTCCACTCGAGGCGGAATCAGGAAATCCACCTTCTGACAACGACTGCGTATGGTAGCCATCAATATGCTTGGCATATGAGACACCAACAATAACAGAGTATCTCCCGCGGGCTCTTCCAGGCATTTAAGCAGTGCATTGGCAGCGTTGATATTCAAGCTTTCGGCTGGCTCTATAATCGCCACCTTGCGCCGCCCCTGTTGGGGCGTTTTCGAAACGAAATCAGTGAGCTGGCGCACCTGATCAATCTTGATAACCTTGCTTTTGTCTTCCGGGTGAATACTGAAAAAATCTGGATGGCTTCCAGCTTTCAACAACAAGCAAGTTTTACAGCTTCCACAGGGCACTTGATTTATCGGCGACAGGCACAGAGCCAATCGGGCAAACGTATCGGCAAAGTGGACTTTGCCGACTCCTTTTGGACCGGCAAACAACAGTGCATGGGGCAATTTATTGTCGTTGAGCTGGCCTATCAGGCGCTGCCAGCTTGATTGCTGCCACGGCAATGGCGCCAGATGCTGTTCGGACATGAGAATAAATCTATCTTGGTGGTGCAGCAATGATATCAGCAAGCCCCTCTGGCTGACAGGCCCCGCGTCAACTTCAGCAATATACTTGTCTCCGCATCTTCTGGGATAATGATGTTATGAACCAAGCTCCCATAACTATCCTCTACGAAGACCAGGATGTGCTAGCGGTTGAAAAACCACCTGGGCTATTAACCGTCCCTGGACGAGGGCCAGACAATCAGGATTGCCTGATCCATCGTTTGCTGACGAATCACCCAAATAGCCGAATTGTCCACCGCCTCGACATGGCGACTTCCGGCATTGTCCTAATCCCCCAGAATCACGACAGTCTGTCCGAATTAAGCAGGCAATTTCAGCAGAGAACGATCAAGAAGCGCTATCAGGCCATTGTTGACGGCATCGTCGAAAAAGACTCGGGCGTGATTGACCTGCCACTAATGTGTGATTGGCCCAACAGACCAAAACAAAAGGTCTGCCACGAACAAGGAAAACCTTCACGTACCGAGTTTCACGTACTGCAACGCAACCATTGCGAGCAACCTGAAAGCCGTGTCGAACTCACCCCTATAACGGGCAGGTCGCATCAACTGCGAGTTCATATGATGGCATTGGGACACGCCATAGTAGGAGACTACTTTTATGCGGAGCCAGGCATACTCAACAGATCGGATCGTTTGCTGCTGCATGCAACCTGCTTGCAGTTTTCACACCCTCGCAGCGGGGAGTTAATCACGGTTGAATCTGCGGCGCCCTTTTAGGACTTCAACATCCCGCGCAACAATAACTCGATATCTGCCTGCACGCCCTCTAGCGACTGGCCTGCGTCTATTATGCTGTAGCGATCCGGCGCGGCGTCAGCTCGCTGCCGATACCCCGCACGCACCCTTTCAAAGAACTCCAACTTTTCAGTTTCGAAGCGATCCAATTCGCCACGCTGGCTGGCACGCTCAAGTCCGGTCGCCACATCAATATCCAGAATAAAAGTTCTATCCGGGCGCAATGCCCCTTGAACCATGTCTTCCAACGCTTCAATCATTGTCAGCGACAACCCTCGCCCCGCGCCCTGGTAGGCATAGGTCGCATCGGTAAAGCGATCACATAGAACCCAGGTGCCTTGATCGAGCGCAGGTATAACCACTTGATTCAGGTGTTGTGCCCGCGCAGCAAACACCATGAGCAGCTCAGCGGTGGCATCAACTGGCTCATCTCGCGGGGCCAGCAACAGCTCTCGCAACTGCTCCGCCAATGGCGTACCACCTGGCTCACGGGTAACGAGTAGCGGTATATTTTTTGAGCGTAAATAGTGCTCAATGAAGTCTCGGTTGGTGGTTTTACCAACGCCTTCGGTACCCTCAAGAGTTATAAACTGACCTTTTCTCACTACTGATTTTCCGGCTTGGGTGACGAACGATAACTGGCCCTGCGCTGAAGCTGATAGCGTTTAACCGCAGCCTCATGCTCAGCGAGCGTCACTGAAAAATAATGACTGCCATCACCCTTTGCCACGAAAAACAGCGTATCGCCATCAGCTGGATGAAGCGCCGCATGAATGGCAGCTCTACCGGGCAGCGCGATTGGAGTGGGAGGCAATCCTTTAATCACATAGGTGTTATAGGGCGTCGGCTGCCTGAGGTGACGTTTGCGAATGTTACCGTCATAGCTGTCACCCAAACCATAAATTACCGTCGGGTCGGTTTGCAGGCGCATGCCCTTCTGCAAGCGCCGCACAAACACCCCGGCAATTTCCTGTCGCTCAGACGCTACGCCTGTTTCCTTCTCAACGATCGACGCCATAATCAGCGCCTCATAAGGCGTTTTGTAGGGTAGGTTTTCGGCTCGTCCCTGCCATTCCTCTTGCAAGACCTGACGCATTAGAGCCACCGCCCCCTTGAGTATATCCAGGTCAGTCATACCTTTGGAGAACTGATACGTATCAGGAAACAGCCAACCCTCAGGGTTCGCTTGATCAATTCCTAATAGCTCTCCCACTTCTGCTGGAGATTTATCCGTCAGCTTTTGCTTTAACGATTGCTGCGACAGCAATCTCAAGGCATCAGCAAAGGTCGTGCCTTCAACGAGGGTCAGTTGCCGCGTGACAACCTCACCTCGAAGAACTAACTCCAGAATTTCTAGATCCGAAGTGGTTTCGGGTAGTTGATACTCGCCCAATTTAATATTGGTTTGCCCCATAAGCCGTGCGAAAGTTACCAGCAAACGCGGGTTTTGGAGCATCCCCTCTTCGTGCAAGCGGCTGGCCACGCGTGTCAATGATTCGCCGCTGCTGATTTCAAAAGAACGCGCGCCCTCGGCTAGAGTAATGGGCGAGGTCAACAATTTCAGGGAAACTCCCGCGGAGACAATCAGCAACGCTGGGATCAAAGCCATACCCAACATCACTTTCTGAAACTTATTCAATATCAAAATACCCCTGCTGCTTGCCAAAACGCGGCGCCTCAAATCTTTCAAGTACTCGTTCTTGCAATTCCTGGATCAGATTGCTGAACTGGTATCGCCGATAGGCTATGGAAGCTACTGGCGTTACACCTGACACTGCATTGGTTTTAAAGGCGGATACAAAATCCCCAATCTCATGCCAGTAAACTTCTCTCTCTATAACCGAAATCCCAAGTGCCGGCCCGATTGACTCTCTTATCAGGCGCTTCATTACGCCATTCACGCCGGCATGCCCCATACTAGGAGTGACCAGATCTCCCTGCTCGGTCTCAAAAAACAGATTGCTGTTAGTGGTTTCCAGCAACGCGCCGGATTCCAAGCTCAGTACGGCATCACTGTACCCCGCGCTTTGAGCTTCCTGTCGGGCAAGAACATTTTCCAAGCGGCTTAAGTGTTTGATACCAGAAACCCTTGGGTCGCCGTACACGGCAACCTGGCTGCGACAGAGGTGCTCCATCCCAGCAACAGGAATCTGTTTTTGAGTAAAGGTGAGCGCGATAGTCGCCTCGATGGAATCCGGGTACTGATAACCACCCACACTACAACCACGGGTCACCACCAATTTACTGATCCCCTGAACACACCCAGAGCGCTGCTCGAAAGCCTGCCGTTGTAGCTGGAGATTATGCTCCAGGCGCGCGATAGGAACAGCAATGCTCAAGGCCGCCAAACCTTTGAGCAGGCGTTCGCGATGATACTCCCATAACGGAATAGCACCCTGTTCAACCCGCATGGTTTCAAACACGCCATCACCGAACGCGAACCCCCGATCCTGCAGGGGCACTTCAACGCCCGCAGACTCGTTTACGCAATAGAAATCGGGTTTATGCATGTTCAGCTGTTACCGGGGCGCATAGGCGCCCCAATGGGTTATACCTTGCGAAACACCAACGAGCCGTTCGTTCCGCCAAAGCCGAAGGAATTAGAGAGCGCAATTTCAATTTTTTTATCTTGCGCAGTATTAGGCACGAGATTGATGCCATCACAACCGTCACCCGGGTTATCGAGATTAATAGTTGGCGGCGCCACCTGATCCTGAATGGCTTTAATAGTCAGAATTGCCTCGACACTGCCTGCAGCACCCAACAAATGGCCGATCATAGATTTGGTTGAGCTAACAGCGACGGACTTGGCGCCTTCACCCAACGTGGATTTCACCGCTGTACACTCGGCCACATCGCCAGCTGGCGTGGACGTTCCATGGGCATTGATGTAATCCACAGCTGCCGGATCAATGGCTGCATCATTTAGGGCATTTTGCATGGACTGAGCAGCACCGGCACCGTCTTCAGGCGGCGAAGTCATATGATAGGCATCACCGCTCATGCCAAAGCCGATCAACTCTGCGTAGATCTTCGCGCCGCGAGCTTTGGCCATTTCGTATTCTTCGAGCATTATCACACCGGCACCCTCACCCATGACAAAACCGTCGCGGTCTTTGTCCCAGGGACGGCTGGCCGCTTGTGGGTCGTCGTTGCGAGTGGAAAGTGCGCGAGCAGCGCCGAAACCTGCCAGCCCAACGGGAGTAGTGGACATTTCTGCTCCACCGGCGAGCATGGCATCCGCCTCACCATGCTGGATCATACGAGCGGCCTGGCCGATATTGTGAGTCCCCGTTGTGCAGGCTGTCACAATGGAAATATTGGGGCCTTTAAGGCCATATTTGATACTGAGGTTACCGGCAATCATATTGATAATGGCACCGGGAACGAAAAACGGCGACACTCGACGAGGTCCCTTTTCCGCGATCAGCTGAGAGGTCTCCGCTATAGACTGCAACCCACCAATACCGGAACCAATCGCAGCGCCAACACGAGGGGCGTTTTCTTCGGTAATTTCAAGACCGGAGTCTTCAAAGGCTTGAGCACCCGCCACCATACCGTACTGGACGAACGGGTCCATTTTCCGGGCATCCTTGGCGGAAAGAAACGGCTCGACCGCAAAATCCTTAAGGGTGGCGGCGAATTTTGTGTTGTATGCAGAGGTATCAAAGCGGTCAATCAATTCGACGCCGCTGCGACCTGCCACAATGCCTTCCCAACTGGATGCCACATCATTCCCCAACGGTGACACCATACCCATTCCGGTAACTACAACTCTACGTCGCAAAACGGTTTCCTCCTAGCCAATTCTCTCTGCGAGTGCGTCTGACAAATTACTCATACTACAGACACTAAAAAGCCGTTTTATTGTGACATAAAACGGCTTTATTTAACTGCCCCCAACTGGATTAATTGCTCCAGCAGGGGCAATTGCAACTAAACTACGATCAGCCCAAATTGGCGTTTACGTAGTCGATAGCCAGCTGAACGGTGGTGATCTTTTCAGCTTCTTCATCAGGAATTTCGGTCTCGAACTCTTCTTCCAGAGCCATTACCAGCTCTACAGTGTCCAGAGAATCTGCGCCCAGATCTTCAACGAAAGAGGCTTCGTTCTTTACTTCTTCCTCTTTAACACCCAGTTGCTCGGCAACGATCTTTTTTACGCGCTCTTCAATGCTGCTCATATCTTATTTAACTCCCAAGTTAATATCTTCGTTTAGCAGTTTGGTTGGCCCCGCTTTTTCAGGAACAACCAGTAATTGGTTCAAGCGAAACTCGCCGGTCATTCTACATTGAAAATTGGAGAGTTGTAATATCAAAACCCAATTTTTATCGGCCTGACCGGATTTCACAAGCCCCTTTAACTCATATACATGCCGCCGTTGACATGGATGGTATCACCACTGATATAGGCCGCGGCATCACTGGCCAAAAACGCAACCACACCGGCAATTTCTTCCGGCTGACCGAGACGCCCCAATGCAATCTGATCGAGCATCAATTGCTTTTGATCATCAGTTAGCTCTTTGGTCATATCGGTATCGATAAAACCTGGCGCCACAGTATTCACCGTAATACCACGAGATCCAACTTCTTTTGCCAACGCACGCGCAAAACCCGCCACGCCCGCCTTGGTAGCCGCGTAATTGGACTGTCCAGCGTTCCCCATAGAACCAACCACAGAGCTGATATTGATAATGCGCCCCCAGCGAGCCTTCATCATACCCCGCAGACAGCCCTTACTAAGGCGGTAGATTGCACTAAGGTTGGTATTGATGACATCAAACCACTCATCTTCGCTCATGCGCATCAACAAATTATCTTTGGTAATACCGGCATTATTTACGAGAATCGCCGGCGCGCCGAACTCACTTTGGATATCCTTGAGTAGAGACGCCACTGAATCCGCATCTGTAACATTCAGTACCTTACCCGCTCCTTGCAGACCCTTTTCTGCAAAGCGCGCAGAGATCTTTTCTGCACCACTCTCGGAGGTCGCAGTACCGATTACAATCGCTCCCTGCTCTCCCAACATGTCGGCGATCGCGGCGCCAATACCACGACTGGCACCGGTGACCAGCGCCACCTTGTCTTTCAAACTCATTACTATTCCCTCGATTACGGTGGTTTCTATTCGGCCACTGCAGCCAATGCTTTCTCAATATCAGCAGGCGTCTCTGCGCCATAAGCACTGATAGACTTATCAATACGCTTGCACAATCCCGCCAGAACCTTGCCTGGACCACACTCAACAGCAACTTCAATACCTGCCGCCACTAATGCTTTGGTGCAGTCAACCCACGGAACCGGAGTGTAGATCTGCTCAAACATAAGACGCTTGATCGCCTCGGGATCGGACTCGGAACCAGCGGTAACATTGTGAATCACCGGGATTTGCGGAGCAGCAAATACAGTCTCATTTATTGCCCCCAAAAGTCTGTCCGCAGCGGGCTTCATCAACGAGGTGTGAAACGGCGCGCTCACCGGCAGCGGCATCGCGCGCTTAGCACCTGCTTCTTTACACAGCTCACTAGCACGCTCTACAGCAGCAGCGGAACCCGCAATAACAACCTGCCCTGGAGAGTTAAAATTAACCGCAGCCACTACGTCACCTTGAGCCGCTTCGTAACACGCTTTGTTGATAGCAGCGTCATCCAAACCGATAATCGCAGCCATTGCACCTTCACCCGCAGGAACCGCTTCCTGCATATAACGCCCACGCAACTGAACTATTTTCACCGCGTCTTGAAACTGAACAATACCGGCACACACCAGTGCCGACCACTCGCCCAAGCTATGACCGGTCAACAACACAGGAAGCGCACCACCCTCTTGCTGCCATACACGCCAGATCGCAACACTGGAAGTTAACAACAAGGGCTGAGTACACTCAGTTTTATTCAATTCTTCTTGCGGACCTTCCTGGGAAAGCTGCCACAGGTTGTAACCCAAAACCTCAGACGCTTGCGCAAATGTCTCTTCCACTACCGGATAGGCAGCTGCCAAATCGGCCAGCATGCCCACTTTTTGCGAACCCTGCCCCGGAAAAATAAAAGCGAGATTTTCCTTTGACATAAAATTTGAACCTTGTCGTTTATTTTATTGAAAAATGTAATTGTGACTATTGAATGAAACCGCTCACAAATTCACAGATAGGCTTCCAGCAAGCTTTCATTAATCAGCTGCGGCACATTGCTGCGAGCCTGCTCAAGGGATGAATCCAGCGCAAAACGAAAACTTCTGGCATCGGCACTGCCATGACTCTTAATGATGGTCCCCTGTAGCCCCAGAAAACTGGCCCCATTATAGACTGCCGGGTCAAATTTGTTGTGCCATTTGAGCAACAATGGCTGGGCAAATAGGCCAACCAGGCGCCCCCACCACGACGCCCCCAATTCCGAACGCAAACCTTCTGCAAGAAAACGCGCCGTCCCCTCACTAACTTTGAGCGCAATATTGCCAACAAAGCCATCGCACACGACCACATCGGTTTCGCCACTGAAGATTTCATCGCCTTCAATGTAACCGGTATAACGAATAGCGGGGTTATCCTTCAGTAACGAAGCCGCCAAACGGATCTTTTCGTTGCCTTTAATTTCT
>JALUYN010000192.1 GCA_027012915.1 Cellvibrionaceae bacterium | reverse complement strand
GCTGGCTAATACTGGCTGGCAGGGCAGCCAGTTATTCATCGTCACGGAAATGAGTTAGGTATGGAATTGAATCGAGGCTTTCCCGCGGAGTTCCGGCGAGTCATCGCATTTACGATATTGAGTGTTGTCTTCGGTCTCGTAAACGGATATCTGGAATGGACCTTGATTTTCTGTGGCGGCGTTTACATGGCCTGGACGCTGTGGAGAATTCGCGAGCTGGATCTGTGGCTCAAAAAGACCAACGATCCCGCCCCGGACGCCGGCGGTATCTGGGGGGAAATCTTCGACAATATCGTGCGCCTGCAAAATCACCAGAAGCGTGAACGCAGTCGCTTGCAGTCGGTCATCCAGCGCGCCCGGGAAGTTACCGAGTCCCTGCACAACGGCATTATTTTGCTGGACGATCAGGGCAACATCGATATGTTCAACCCCGCAGCTCGCAAGATGGTGGGCCTGCGTGCCAGTGAATACGGCAGCCCCCTGGTCAACTTTCTGCGCCATCCGCGCTTTATCGAGTACTTTGAAAACGGCGACTACGACGAGCCGCTAGAGCTGCCAGCACCGCGTTCAGACTCCACCTATTTACAGTATCAGATCAACCGTTTCGGCAAGGGCGAAACCGCCATTGTGATTCGCGATGTAACCCGTATCCACCAACTGCAAAATGTACGTAAAGACTTTGTCGCCAACGCCTCCCACGAGCTGCGCACACCACTGACCGTACTAAAAGGCTATATCGAAACCCTTCAAGACAGCCCCGATTGCCCCAAGAACTGGGAGCGGGCACTGCGCCAGATGGACGAGCAATCGACGCGCATGTCGGACATCATTACCGACCTGCTGTCGCTGTCCAAGTTGGAATCAAAAGACAATCAGGACCCGAAACGCAATCTCAATCTGCGCAAGCTGTTGGAAAAGACCGTCGAAGAAGGTGAGGACATTACCGGGGACAAACAACACAGCTTTGTACTGCAGTGTGATCCGGAGCTGGAAGTGGCTGGCTACAAGAAGGAACTGCGCAGCGCGTTCACCAACTTGTTAACCAACGCCGTTAAATACTCTGATCCCAATACGGAAATCAAAGTCAGTGCCAAATGCAAAGGCAATCAGCTACTGGTGTGCTTTAGCGACCGGGGGCCTGGCATCGATCCCTCACACTTGCCGCGTCTGACTGAGCGCTTCTACCGCGCCGATGACAGCCACAACTCCAAAACCGGTGGCACCGGTCTGGGACTGTCCATCGTCAAACACATTCTGACTCGGCACAACGCCGAGCTGGAAATCGACAGCAAGGTAGGCAAGGGCAGTACCTTTACCTGCGTATTCCCCGCCGTCGAAGTATTCTAACTTTTAAAGAACCATCACACCGTCAGCTTCTACCTCGGCATCCTTGGGCAACTGCTTAACACCCACCGCGGCGCGGGCGGGATAGGGCTCATCAAAGTACTGCGCCATCACCTCGTTAACCACAGGAAAATTGCCGAGGTCAGTCATAAAGATGTTCAGCTTGACGATATTCTTGAGGCTGCCACCGGACGCCTCGCACACCGCACGCAGGTTCTTAAATACCTGATGGGCCTGAGCGGCAAAGTCACCATCAACCATGGTCATGGTCTGCGGATCCAATGGGATCTGGCCAGACAGGTACACGGTGTCATTCACTTTCACCGCCTGGGAATAGGTTCCAATCGCCGCCGGTGCTTCGTTGGTTTGAATAATCGCTTTATTGGTCATAATGACATTCCATTGAAAAGTGGGGAGAGACGCAGCTTCAGTTCTTGCTGCGCGTCACACTGATAACGTTGCGCATACCGCGCACACTGCGAAAGATATTGGCCAGGTGCACGCGGTTGTGCACGGCGATGGTGAGTTTGATCACACTGTTGTGAGCGTCGCGCTCATCCACACGAATATTGTCGATATTCGCTCCCTGGCTGGCGATACGGGTGGCCAGAGTCGCAATAATACCGCGCTCGGAGGACACCTCGACGCGGATGTCCACCAGGAATTCGCCGGTGACCGTCGGAGCCCAGCCCACGTGGCTGACCTTTTCCGGGTTATCGCGCAGCTCCACGACGTTGCCGCAGGTCTCCCGGTGCACCACCAGGCCTTTACCGGCACTGATACGGCCCAGAATGGGGTCGCCGGGAATGGGGCGACAGCAACGACCGAAGCTGACCATCAGGCCATCGGGCGAGTCGATCATCACTGGCGAATAGATGTTTTTGTCGGGGCCATCCGGCTCTGTACCACCGAGAATCTTGGCCACTGCCTGGGCAATGCGATTGCCCAACCCAATGTCTTCCAGCAACGCATCCATGGTTGCGGCATTGGCGGTCTTTAGGAGGTGGCTCAGTTGGTCCTCGTCAAGCTTGTCAAAATCGATACCGCGCTCTTGCAGCGCCCGCTCAAACATGCGCTTACCCAGCTCCACGGACAGGTGGTGGCGCTGATTCTTGAGGAAGTGACGAATGCCACTGCGAGCGCGAGCGGTGGTCACAAAGTTGAGCCAGCTGGGGTTGGGCTGCCCACCAGGGGAGGTAATCACCTTGATCTTCTGGCCGCTCTGCAACGGCTGCGAGAGGGGCGCCAGACGTTCGTTGATCTTGCACGCCACGCAGTGATTACCAACATCGGTGTGCACCGCATAGGCAAAGTCTACAGCTGTGGCGCCGGCGGGCAATTCAACGATTTTGCCTTTTGGCGTGAATACGTAAACCTCATCAGGAAACAGGTCGATTTTAACGTTTTCAATAAATTCCAGAGAATCACCGGCGTGCTGCTGCATTTCCAACAGGCCCTGCACCCACTGACGCGCACGGGCGTGGGTGCCGGTGGGAGTATCTTCGGGGTCGTCGGTCTTGTAGAGCCAATGGGCAGCAATGCCGGAATTGGCCATCTCATCCATATCCTTGGTGCGGATCTGAACTTCAATAGGCACGCCGTGCATGCCCACTAATACCGTGTGCAGCGATTGATAGCCGTTGGCCTTGGGAATCGCGATGTAGTCTTTGAATTCTGAAATCACCGGCTTGTAGAGATTGTGCACTGCGCCCAGTACGCGGTAGCAGCTGTCGACGTTATCCACGACGATGCGGAAGGCGTAGACGTCCATAATCTCTTTGAAGGACTTCTTCTTGTTGCGCATCTTTTTGTAGATGCTGTAGAGGTGCTTCTCGCGACCAATCACCAGAGCGTCGATGGATTCCTGTTCCAGACGCAGCTCGATGGCGTTCTGGATTTTTTCCACCAGCTCCTTGCGATTGCCGCGGGCCGCCTTCAGCGCGGTTTGCAAACGCTCACTACGGGAGGGATACATGGCGGCAAAGCCGCGGTTTTCCAACTCCAGGCGCACGTTGTTCATGCCCAGGCGCTGGGCAATGGGGGCATAAATTTCCAGGGTTTCCTTGGCGATGCGGCGCTTCTTCTCGGGCTTCAGAGCACCCAGGGTTCGCATGTTGTGCAGCCGATCTGCCAGCTTCACCAGAATCACGCGAATGTCCTTGGCCATGGCCAGGACCATCTTCTGGAAGTTCTCCGCCTGTTTTTCCGCCTGGGATTCAAACTCAAACTGGGTCAGTTTGCTGACACCGTCGACCAGCTCGGCCACGGTCTCACCAAACTGCTTGGCAATGGCTTCTTTCGGTACGGTGGTATCTTCGATGACATCGTGCAGCATGGCCGCCATCAGGCTTTGATGGTCCATGTGCATGCCGGCCAGGATATTGGCGACTTCCAGGGGGTGGGTGACGTAGGGCTCACCGCTGCGCCGCATCTGGCCATCGTGGGCCTGCTCGGCGTAGTAGTAGGCGCGTTTGACGCGCTGAATCTGGGGGGGAGCTAGATAGGAGGAGAGTCTGTGACTCAGTGACTCAAGTGATTGCATTACTTTGTAATCAACCCCCTATCTTGATACGACAATCAGAGTGCAGCAGCGGAATCGTCGATAACGATATTTTCGAACTCTTCCGGCTCTTCCTTCTGCTCCAGAATGCTGGCGTTAACCAGACCTTCTTCGATTTCGCGCAGGGCAATTACGGTAGGCTTGTCATTTTCTTCGTCGACCATTGGGTCTTTGCCTTCAACGGCGATTTGACGGGCGCGCTTGCTGCTCACCAGTACCAGCTCAAAGCGGTTATCAACAAAGTCCAGACAATCTTCAACGGTAATACGTGCCATAAAATTCGAGCCTTCAAACAATAAATTCTAAACGGGGGATGGATAAATCTGACCGCTGCGTGTCCCCGTTAATACGGGAAGTATGGGCCAACCCCAAAAGGTCGGCCAGTGTACGCAAAACGACCAGTCAGGACAATAGCTCCGCCAGCAATTCCCCGTGTCTTTGCTGCTGATTTTCCAGTTTGGTGCGCAAACACAGAATGATTGCCTTGAAATCATCCAGAGCGCGCTCAAAGTCGTCGTTTATGATCAGGTACTCGCCCTCCACATAGTGAGACATTTCACTGATGGCTTCCTGCATCCGGCCATCAATCACCGACTCATCGTCCTGACCGCGACCGGTGAGACGACGGCGCAGCTCCTCGCGTGAGGGGGGCAAGATAAACAGACTGACCACTTCCGGCATCAGCTTGCGCACCTGCTGCGCGCCCTGCCAGTCAATTTCCAGAATCACATCGGTACCCTGAGCCAGAGTATCTTTGACCCACTGGGTAGAGGTGCCGTACATGTTGCCAAACACCTCGGCGTGCTCAAGAAAAGCGTTGTCATTGACCATGGCTACAAACTGGTCGCGATCCACAAAGTGGTAGTTCACACCATCCTGTTCGCCGGGGCGCATGGCGCGAGTGGTGTGGGACACGGAGACCTGAATATCGCTGAGATTTTCTATCAGGGCTTTAACCAGACTGGTTTTACCGGCACCAGAGGGTGCCGAAACGGTATAGAGGGTACCTAGGGAGCTCATTACAATGGGCCTTAAAATTACTCGATGTTCTGAATCTGTTCGCGCATCTGCTCAATCAGCACTTTGATCTCCACCGCCGCCTGGGTGGTATCCACCACAATGGACTTGGACGATAAGGTATTGGCTTCACGATTGAGCTCTTGCATTAAAAAGTCGAGGCGACGACCAATCGCGCCCTTTTGCTGCAGTGCACGACGCACTTCGGTGATGTGAGTGTCGAGGCGATCGAGCTCTTCATCCACATCGGATTTCTGTGCCAAATACACCATTTCCTGTTCCAGGCGGTCGCTATCCAATTCCTGTTGCAGCTCATTGAGCTTGTCGCGCAATCGATCCTTCTGAGCCTTGAGAATGGCCGGCAGTTTTTCACGAATCACCACCACCTGATCGCTGATGCCGACCAAGCGCTGCTCAATCAGCTGGCGCAGTTCTTCGCCCTCGCGCTGACGATGCTCAATCAGGCTTTTCACCGTGTCATTGAAAAGAGCTTTGGCCGCCTGCAACAGCGCATCGCGATCCAGTTCCTGCTCTACAATGACGCCAGGCCAGCGCAACAGATCCAACGGGTTAATAGGAGCGGCATTGTTAATTTGAGCAGTCAATGCGTCAGAAGCCTGGGCCAGCTGTGACACCAATGCCTGGTTCAAAGTCAGCTCACCGCCGCCATCGGCACCCTGTAGCTGATAGTTAAAACTGATTTCCAGTTTGCCGCGCGACAACGACTTACGCAGCGCATTGCGCACCACCGGCTCCAGCTCTCGGACCAGATCCGGTAGACGGAAGTGGGGTTCAAGATAGCGATGGTTGACGCTGCGTATTTCCCAACTGATGGTGGCGCCCGGAAGCGCGGCCTCCTGGCGAGCAAAGCCGGTCATACTGCTTGGCATGGGGCATCCTTAACTGACTAACATGGATTCGAAGAGTCCGAATCGGGTATTCGTTTCAAGTCGGGTATAATGGCAGATCAACAGCTTCTTGTCAGGCTCTGACGCCTGTTCACAACACCAAAACCCCAAGGAATTAAAGTCCATGCAAAGACCCAGTGGCCGTTTGCCCGAACATCTGCGTCCCGTTCGTATTACCCGCAATTTCACCCGTCATGCCGAAGGATCGGTACTGGTAGAGTTCGGCGACACCAAAGTTATTTGTAACGCCTCTGTAGAAGAGGGCGTGCCACGCTTTCTGCGCGGACAGGGACAGGGCTGGGTCACGGCCGAGTACGGCATGCTGCCGCGCTCAACTGGCACCCGCATGGGCCGGGAAGCAGCGCGAGGCAAGCAGGGCGGTCGCACCGTGGAAATCCAGCGTTTAATCGGTCGCTCCCTGCGCGCGGCGCTGGATCTCAGCGCTCTGGGTGAGAACACCATTACCATCGACTGCGATGTGATTCAGGCCGACGGCGGCACCCGAACCGCTTCTATCACGGGTGCCTGCGTGGCGCTGGCCGATGCCATTAACTATTTGAAAGAGCAGGGTAAAGTCAAAGGCGAGCCTCTCAAGCGCATGATTGCCTCGGTCTCTGTGGGTATCTACGAAGGCGCCCCGGTTCTGGACCTGGACTACCCCGAGGACTCCAATGCCGAAACCGATATGAACATTGTCATGGCTGACGATGGCGGCATTATCGAGATTCAGGGCACCGCAGAGGGCGAACCCTTCTCCGAGGCAGAATTTGCCAGCATGCTGGCATTGGCCAAGTCGGGCATTGCTGAGCTCAACGAATTGCAGAAACTGGCACTGGCCGAGTAATCGCTCCACAACCTACAATCCATCGTTATTCGAAACGCGGCGGTGCTTGCCTTGCGCGTCCGTCATTCCCGTGCCCAAGACGATTGCCGAAGGCAAGAGAGCGTGCCTTGGGGTAAGCGGGAATCTTCAGCGAGGTGGCACGACGTAGTGAATCCCCGCTTGCGCGGGGATGACGATCATCTTAGATACACGTCTCTCAACTACTGACAATGGAAACGGTGGATCTATGAGTAAGCGCCTCATCTTTGGGTTGCTACTGGCAGTCTCTCTACACGCCTTCGACGAACTGGTGTTGATTATCTCACTGCCCACCATTGTTGAGGATCTCGGCGGCGAGCAGTGGTATGGTTTGAGCTTGGCCGCGTTTATGTTGGCGTCTTTGGTTTCCGTGGCCTGGGCCGGCGACTGGATCGATCAGCACGGCCCCAGCACAATTTTTCGCTTGGGCCTCATCTGCTTTGCCAGCGGCTTGATTCTGGCCTGTCTGGCACCAAGCATGATGATTCTGATTGCTGCCCGCGCCCTGCAGGGTATCGGCGGCGGCATTGCCTGGACCACTGCATACTCGGTAATGAATCGTCTGTCATCGCAAGACATCAAGTCGCGTATGGTGGCCATGCTCGACAGCGCCTGGCTGTTACCCTCTCTGCTGGCGCCCGCCGTCGGGGGCGTCTTGATTGACCTGCTTAACTGGCGCTGGGTATTCGCCATTCAACTGCCACTGCTGGCGCTGGTGTATTTTCTGGCCGCACCACAGATAAGTCACTTAACCTATACCCCGAAAGCCAGTGACTACACCTCCCTGAAAAACGCGTTGAAAATAGGTATCTACAGCGGTCTGCTGATTTGGATTGTGTCACGCCCCATGGATGTACTCTGGCTGACTGTTCCGATTCTGTTGTTTGCGTTATGGGGCCCCATCAACCGCGTTCTGCCCGCTGGCTGGCTGCGCCTGAGCAACCCTCTGGCGGTTTCAGTAGTTATACTGGCCGTGAGTTTCTTTGCCTTCTATGGCATGGAAACCTTCTTGCCTCTTTTTCTAATCGAACAGCGGGGGTTTTCCACCAGCGCCGCAGGCCTGTTGTTTACCTTTGGCGCCTTTTCCTGGGTCGCCGCCTCCTTTGGGCAATCCTGGCTGGATCAAAGAATCTCCCAACAGCACTCCATGCTCATCGGTTTGGTGTTACTGCTAATTACTCTGGCTCTGATCATCGCAGTACTTAATCCCAGCGTTCCCGCAACGCTGCTCTATCTGGGCTGGACCCTTGCGGGATTTGGCATGGGCTTGGCCTTCAATGCCGCCGCGACCGCCGCCATGCTCGCTACGACACCGGGTAAGGAAGGCGCCACAGCTTCAGCCACCGGCGTTGCCGAAACCCTGGCCATTGCCCTTGCCAGCGGCATGGGGGGCGCCATTAAGAACCAAGTAACCTTTCAAGGCGGTGGTTTGGAAGACGCTTTGCTTGTTATCTGGTGCGCCATGGGTGCCGTATTGCTATTGGGCCTCTGGATCGTGTGGCGACGCTTCCCTGCCGAGCGACTCTGGCACCAGAGCACGGTGGGATAATCAGCTTTCCATACTCTCGACCGATGCTGCTACAGCCTCGCAGGCGGCACACTTTGCCAGGAAAACTTGCAATGCAGAAACCCCATGTCTCTGGCCACCCTACACAGTCGCGCCAATCTCGGTATTGAAGCTCCACTGGTCACCATCGAAGTCCATCTCTCAAACGGTTTACCTGCGCTTAATATCGTCGGTATGGCGGAAGCTTCCGTGCGGGAGAGCAAAGACCGGGTTCGCAGTGCCATTCTCAATAGCCAGTTTGAGTTTCCAGCGCGACGCATCACTGTAAATCTGGCACCGGCTGATCTGCCCAAACAGGGAGGCCAATTCGATTTGGCCATCGCTCTGGGCATTCTGGTCGCATCCGGTCAGGTCCCGGGGGAGACTCTGGCAAACTTTGAGTTTCTGGGTGAGCTATCCCTCAACGGAGAGCTGCGTGCGACCACCGGCACTCTGCCAGCCGCCATTGCCTGCGGTCGCGCAAAGCGTGCACTGATCTGCTGTCAGGCTAATGTGATTGAGGCCTCCTTGTGCGATCAGACGGAGGTACTGGGCAGTCAATCGCTGCTGCAGACCTGCGCCCATTTGTTTGGCCAACAACTACTGACAGCGGCAGAAGCTCCGGCATTTGGGAATAGGGAATCTCTGGAATTGGACATGGCCGATGTTAAAGGTCAGCGCCCGGCCAAGCGCGCCCTGGAAATCGCCGCCGCTGGCTGCCACCACTTGCTATTATTTGGCCCTCCAGGTACTGGTAAATCCATGCTGGCAGCGCGCCTTCCCGGCTTGTTGCCACCTTTATCTCGAGAGGAAGCCTTGGAGGTGGCTAGTATAGTGTCGGTATCCAGTCACCAGCCATTGCAGGACTACCCAAAACGTCCCTTTACTGCACCACACCATACCGCTTCTCCTGCGGCCCTGGTTGGAGGCGGCTCGCAGCCAAAACCTGGGGAGATTTCCCTGGCCCACCGAGGGGTCCTGTTTCTTGATGAACTGCCAGAGTTTCAGCGCCAGGTTCTCGAAGTGCTGCGCGAGCCTCTGGAAAACGGCTATATTCGGATTTCTCGAGCTAGTGCCCAACTGGAGTTTCCGAGCCGCTTTCAGCTGATCGCTGCCATGAACCCCTGTCCCTGTGGCTATCACGGTCAACAATCCAACCGCTGCCGCTGCACGCCAGATCAGGTGCAGCGTTATCGCGCCAAGATCTCCGGTCCGCTGTTAGACCGCATCGATCTGCATATCCCTGTACTGCCGCTGGCAAAAGGCGAACTGCACCGCCCGGAACAGAGCGAGTCAAGCAGCCAGATTGCCTGCCGCGTCGCCCATGCGCAGCAGCGGCAAATTAAGCGCCAGGGTTGTTGTAACGGACTGCTGAACGGACGCCAGGTAACGGAAATTTGCCACCTTAGTTCCTCGCAGCAAACGTTTCTCGACGACGCCATGCAGCAGCTTGGGCTTTCTGCGCGGGCGCTGCACCGCCTGTTGAAAGTGGCCCGTACCATCGCCGATTTAGCCGGTACTGCTCACCTAAAGGATGCACACCTGCACGAGGCGCTCTCCTATCGCCTGTTAGATCGCCAGGACGCCACAGTGCGAACAATTGAATCGTAGAACTGGTTTTTGTCGAACGGCGGCATTGCTACAATGCCCGGCCGAAAATTATTGCCGCTGCCATGACCACTCTGAATCCCCGACAGAAAGAAGCCGTACACTACATTGATGGCCCCAGCCTGGTGCTCGCCGGTGCCGGTAGCGGCAAGACCAGTGTAATTACTCGAAAAATTGCCTATCTGGTTGAACACTGTGGCATTCCAGCGCGCCATATTGCCGCCGTGACTTTCACCAACAAAGCCGCTCGGGAGATGAAAGAGCGAGTCACGGGACTGCTTAAGGCAAGCAAGAAGAGCAGCGCCAAGGGCTTGACCGTCTCTACTTTTCACAATCTCGGTCTCAATATCATTCGTCGTGAATACAAAGCTCTGGGTTTTAAACCGGGCTTTTCCATCTTTGATGCAGAGGATGCCAAATCCTTGCTTAAAGAACTGATGATGAAGGACGGGGACATCGACAGCGATCACCTGGATTTAGTGCAACATCAGATATCCAATTGGAAGAACGACCTATTGTGCCCCGATCGCGCACTGAGCAAGGCTACTAGCGCCGGCGAAGAAAAAATCGCCTACATTTACAAGCGCTACAATCAAGCGTTGTTGGCCTATAACGCCGTGGACTTTGATGACCTGATTCTGATTCCAGCGCAGTTGTTTCTGGATCAGGAGGACGTACTGCAACGCTGGCAACGCCGCATTCGCTACCTGCTGGTGGACGAGTATCAGGACACCAACTCGAGCCAGTATTTGCTGGTAAAAATGCTGGTGGGTGATCGTGGAACCCTGACCGTAGTTGGAGATGACGATCAATCCATTTACGCCTGGCGCGGTGCCCGTCCAGAAAATTTGTCGCTGCTGAAAAAAGATTTTCCAACGCTAAAGCTTATTAAACTGGAGCAAAACTACCGCTCAACCAGTCGCATATTAAAGTGTGCCAACCACTTGATCGCCCACAACCCCCACGAATTCGACAAGCAACTTTGGAGTGAAATGGGCATGGGCGAGAGCCTGCGCCTGCTGCGTTGTGCCAATGAGGAAGCGGAAGCGGAACGAGTCGCTACCGAGATCTTTATGCAGCGCCAGAATCGCAGTTGTAAGTACAGCGACTTCGCCGTGCTCTACCGCGGCAATCATCAGGCACGGTTGCTGGAAATCAAACTGCAACAGCACAATATCCCTTACAAAATCAGTGGCGGCACTTCGTTTTTTGCGAAGACGGAAATCAAGGACATCATGGCCTATATGCGTCTGCTGGTGAACCCCACAGACGACAACGCTTTTCTGCGCATCATCAACACCCCGCGACGCCAGATTGGCACAGGAACCCTCGAGGCCTTGGGGCGCTATGCCACCCAGCGGGAAATCAGTTTGTTCGATGCCTGCCAGGAGATGGGAATTCAAAGCCACATTCCCAAACAAAGTCTGGATCGTATTGTGCGTTTTACCGGATGGTTTCAGCGGGTGGCGGAGAACACCCGCGGCAGTGATCCTGGCGCCGCCTTAAGAGAGATGGTTGACGATATTGACTACGAATCCTGGCTGCACCAGAACGCCAGCTCCCCGGTCGTCGCCGAGCGGCGCCTGGAAAATGTGTTCTATTTACTCGACTCCATCAGAAACACCATCGAGCGAGACAACGCCGAAGAAGGCGACGGCAGCCTGGAAAGCGCCATTCGCAAATTGATGCTGCGTGACATGATGGAACAACAGGAAGAAGAAGACACGTTGGACCAGGTGCAGCTGCTGACTCTGCATGCATCCAAGGGACTGGAGTATCCCCACGTCTTTATGGTGGGCATGGAAGAAGATCTGCTGCCACACCGCTCCAGCATCGAAGAAGATAATATCGAAGAGGAGCGCCGCCTGACCTATGTGGGCATCACTCGCGCCCAACGCACCCTGACCATGACACTGGCGGGCAAGCGAAAGCAGTTTGGTGAAGTCTTTGAAACCACACCCAGCCGCTTTATCGAAGAACTGCCACCGGAAGATGTTGAACGCGAGGGATTTGGCGATCACTGTCCGGAAAAAAATCAACAACGCGGCAGAGAAACTCTCGACAATCTATTGAGCGGTCTTTAGATTGGCATTCCTTGTGCTTGAGGATTTATCCTGAAAAAAAGATTTGTGCTGAAAAAGGGTTTGTACTCAAAGTATAGAAACCTACCATTTGAACACTTGTATCTAGAGACCAATAAAATGAAAAAACTGCTGTTAGCAACCTCCATTGTTGCCCTGTCTCATACTGCCATGGCTGACCGCACTGCCATCGGTGACGACGGCCGCGAGATTCGTCTGAAGGACAACGGCTCCTGGGAATATATTTCTAACGACCGCTTCGCCACCAGTGAAGACGGTACCCGGGTGCGTTTAAAGGACAATGGTTCCTGGGAGTTTATTGGCAACGCACCCTTGGAAACAGAGGAACAGGTGCGTACGGAATCACTAGATATTAGCCTCGAAAAAGTTATTACCGAATTTGTAAAAGAAAAAGCCGGTCCCAAGAACCATATATATAAGACTCAGACAGTCTTCTACTTAACATTGGATGTTTCAAGCTATGCTGATAGCGTCGATGTTAACTTTGAGAATTACGATTTGATTGAGGTTGTTGATGATAAGGGTACAAATTACCCAGTAATCGCTGTATCACCAACGAATACAAAATTTAGAGCAGGAAAGAAATATCAGCTCACCATCAGAGCTGATGGTTCTCCATCAGGCAGTATTGTATGGGGTAGCCGCAAACTTTATCTAAATATCAATAAGGCGGTATTTAACAATCCCTCCGACTTAGGCTTGATGATCAGAACCAACGAAATAAAGAGAGTACAAGTCGAGGAATTTGCTGACTAATCTAGTTTTCATTCATGAGCAAAAGGCGGTTTAGCTATTGTTTTTGTAGCAAGCCGCCACTCAACTTGCTCAGTATTCAGGGTTTATACAAAGATTCGAGTTCTTCCACCTGCTTCTCAAGAACTTCTATTTTTTCCCGTGTTCGCGCCAGAACTGCCTGTTGGGCCTCAAACTCCTCTCGTGAAACCAAATTCAACTTGTGCAATACGCCTTCCAAAACTGCGCGAAACTCTTTTTCCGGTAAGTCTGTCACCTGTGTCGGAATGGCATTCTTAAGCTCACTGAACACGGTGCGTGCAATATTTTCCAACATAGTACTTCTCACGATAGTTATTGAAACCCTTTGGTGCACAGTGTACCTGATTTTTGATACGCGATTGCTTAGTTATTAGGTACTAAATCTTTACTTTCATAAGTTTGTAACAATAAAGAGCCTCTCATGACCTCGTTAACTTGTTGGGCGCACCAATGCGGTGCTATAAATAAGTTGCTCCCAATGAATTTGCACCAAAACTGAGCTTCAGTGCAAATCCATTAATTGCGCTCCTGCCACCTTATAGCGCAAGGCACAGCTAACCAATTGAAAAAACTATAATTTTTATAATTGGCAAGCTATGTGCAGTAATGGGGCAAGTCAGCGAGTCGCACCTCAAAATTTAAAATAACGGTCGATGAGCTGCATATTTCGAAACGATTCGATAAATCATTAAGAGAGGAACACTCATGAATAAGATGACTAAATTAGCCGCTGCTATTGCTTTAGCTTCCGGAGCTCTGACTACCGCCCCAGCTATGGCGGAGGTAGAAATGTCTGCGAACGCAGGTTTTGTATCAGAGTACTATTTCCGTGGTGCGAACTTGGGTGATGCTGGCGCCTATGGCGGTTTTGATATCTCTGCTGGCGGTTTCTATGCAGGCACCTGGATTATCGACGATAGCGATGGTGGCAACGACGGTTTGGAAACCGACTTCTACGTTGGTTGGGGTACCGAATTTGAAAATGGCCTGTGGATCGACCTGGCTTACAACATGTATGAGTACACCTACTCCTCTGATTCCGAATCAGAAATCATGTTCACAGCTGGTATCGGCGGCTTTGGTTTCGAGTACGCCGACGGTAAAGGCGATTGGGACGAAGAAGATCCAACTGGTGAAGAAGCAGACTACACCTATATGTCCCTGTCCTATTCAGGTGACGTTTTTGGCGTACTGGTAGGTGCATATGAAGACGAAGGTGACGACACCGGTTTCGAATCTGAGTACAAGCACATCGAACTGTCTGCCTCTGGCGAAGTCGCTGGTCTGGACGTTGTGGCAACTCTGGGTAAAACCTTCTCTGTTGACGACGACGACGACAATGATGACTCTGGCGACGGCTACTTCTTCATTGACGTAAGCAAGTCTTTCGACCTGTAAGATTTTTTAAATCAAAGCCGGGCTATTAGAGCCCGGCTCTTCCCAAAAAAGGCGCGGTGGCAGCGTCTTCTTTTAAGGAGCTCAAAATGAAACTAGTAACGGCTATTATCAAGCCTTTTATGCTGGACGCTGTTCGTGAAGCACTTTCAGAAGTTGGCGTTCAAGGTATCACTGTAACCGAAGTCAAAGGCTTCGGACGCCAAAAGGGTCACACCGAACTGTACCGCGGTGCAGAGTACGTGGTGGACTTCTTGCCTAAAACCAAAATTGAAGCAGCGGTTGCTGATGAGCAGGTAGATTCCGTTGTTGAAACTATCTCCAAAGCAGCACATAGCGGCAAAATTGGTGACGGCAAAATCTTTGTCTCATCTCTGGAGCAAGTTATTCGTATTCGTACCGGCGAGACCGGCGACGACGCGATCTAGAACAGGAGATCGAAAAGCTGCATTCCCAGATTTACGGGTAACGAGTTAGCACTTTTCAATCATTTGTTTGTTTTATTCCCTTATTTAAATTTCTTTCCGGAGAACAGCAATGGAAAATAATATTTTCGAATTGCAGTACGCCATGGACACCTTCTACTTCTTGGTGTGTGGTGCGCTGGTAATGTGGATGGCGGCTGGTTTCGCCATGCTGGAAGCGGGCCTGGTTCGCTCTAAAAATACAACTGAAATTCTGACCAAAAACGTCGCTCTGTTCGCAGTAGCTTCTACTATGTACCTGATCTGTGGTTACCAGTTCATGTATGAAGGCGGTTACTTCCTGTCTGGCGTGACCACTGTTGCGCAAATGGACGAGGCGGCCATCGCTGCAGTTCTGGCCGAGTCTGCAGAAGCCGGTTTTGACGGTGACTCTGTCTACTCGGGCGCTTCTGACTTCTTCTTCCAGGTAGTATTCGTTGCGACTTGTATGTCCATCGTATCCGGTGCCGTAGCTGAGCGTATGAAGCTGTGGGCATTCCTGGCGTTCGCAGTAGTTATGACTGGTTTCATCTACCCAATTCAAGGTGGTTGGACCTGGGGCGGCCAAGCAGTTCCTTTCATTGGTGAGCTGAGCTACTCCGACTACGCCGGTTCCGGTATCGTTCACATGGCTGGTGCCGCTGCTGCTCTGGCTGGTGTTCTGCTGCTGGGTGCCCGTAAAGGCAAATACAGCGCTAACGGTTCTGTAAACGCTATCCCTGGTGCAAACCTGCCTCTGGCAACTCTGGGTACCTTTATCCTATGGATGGGCTGGTTCGGTTTCAACGGCGGTTCTACTCTGAAACTGGGTGGTATCGGCGTAGCTAACGAAGTAGCAAACGTATTCCTGAACACCAACGCCGCTGCTGCTGGTGGTCTGATTGCCGCTCTGATCGTAGCTCGCATCATGTTCGGTAAAGCTGATCTGACCATGGCTCTTAACGGTGCACTGGCTGGTCTGGTTGCCATTACTGCTGAGCCTGCTGATCCTACTCCTCTGCTGGCCACCTGCATCGGTGCTATTGGTGGTGTGATCGTAGTCTTCTCCATCGTACTGATGGACAAAGTTAAGATCGACGATCCTGTAGGTGCTATATCTGTTCACGGTGTTGTAGGTCTGTGGGGTATCTTCGCAGTACTGCTGTCCGATTCCGATGCGACCTTCATGGGTCAGCTGGTAGGTACTCTGGTAATCTTTGTATGGACCTTTGTAGCCAGCCTGATCGTTTGGGGCATCATTAAAATGGTTATGGGCATCCGCGTCTCTGAAGAAGAAGAGTACGAAGGTGTCGACCGCGCCGAATGTGGTATGGAAGCTTATCCGGAATTCACTACCAAGTAATTCCAGAGCAACCACTGAAAAGCCCGGCATCGCCGGGCTTTTTTCGTTGTGGCCCTGTCAATTTTGACCCAGTCGTAGTTGATCGACACTTATTGTCTCCCCTCCGTGAAAAACGTGATTTTCCAGAATGAAGGGTGTAAGGTACGCTGCAACGAGACTGTTCCACCTTGGTGCAGATTAAAATAAGGCGCGATCCGGAGTATCCCTCGACAACGCGTCAGGACAGACCAAAAGGAAATCACAATGAAGTTAATCACTGCTATCATTAAGCCATTTAAACTGGACGACGTTCGCACCGCTTTGTTTGAAGTGGGAGTGCAGGGCATGACCGTTACCGAAGTAAAAGGCTTCGGACGTCAAAAGGGCCACACCGAACTATATCGCGGCGCCGAGTACGTAGTAGATTTTCTTCCCAAAGTAAAACTGGAACTGGCTG
>JALUYN010000191.1 GCA_027012915.1 Cellvibrionaceae bacterium | reverse complement strand
GCCGAGCGTCCCCGGCCACCGCGTCGTTGCTCGCGATACATGGAGATGGACTGCCGTTTGGTATAGCCGGTATGCGACAGAGTGACCGCCACGTCCTCCGGAGCGATCAGATCCAATACATCAAAATCTTCTTGCGCGATGGTGATCTCGGTTCGACGTGAATCAGCATATTCCGCATGGACAGCCTTAACCTCTTCGCGGATAACCGTCAGCAATCGGGCCGGATCTTCAAGGATTTCAATCAACCCATGGATTATTTTGAGAATGCTGCGGTATTCATCCGACAGCTTTTCCTGCTCCAGCCCGGTTAAGCGGTGCAGTCGCATCTCAAGAATTTCTTTGGCCTGGACTTGGCTCAACCGATAGCCTTCCTGACCCAACCCACAGCCTGGTTCGATGTTTTCCGGCTTGGACATCTCGGCACCGGAAGCTTGCAGCAGGGTGCGTACCAAACCGGGATCCCAGACTTTGGAGAGCATGCGCTCCCGTGCTTGCTGCGGTGAAGATGAAGATTTGATGAGGGCGATCATCTCATCGATGTTTGCCAGAGCGACCGTAAGGCCTTCCAGTACATGGGATCGCGATCGGGCTTTGCGTAATTCAAAAATCGTGCGGCGCGTCACCACTTCGCGGCGATGGCGTACGAAGGCTTCCAGAATCTGCTTCAGATTGAGTAAGCGCGGCTGGCCGTCAACCAGAGCCACCATATTGATGCCGAATACCGTCTGCATTTGAGTTTGCTGGAAGAGATTATTGAGAACCACATCCCCCAGCGCATCCCGGCGTAGCTCGATAACAATACGCATCCCATCCTTGTCGGATTCGTCGCGTAGCTCGCTGATGCCTTCAAGCTTCTTTTCTTTGACCAACGCGGCAACCTTCTCGATCAGCCGCGCCTTGTTCACCTGGTAGGGAAGTTCGTGGACGATGATGGTTTCCCTGCCATTGGCACCCTGTTCAATCTCGGTTTTGGCCCGTACCCGAATACGCCCGCGGCCGGTCCGATAAGCCTCAACGATCCCTGCTGAGCCATTGATAATACCGGCAGTAGGAAAGTCCGGACCGGGGATGATCTGCATCAGCCCATCGATATCCAGTTCCGGATCATCGATCAGCGCAATCACCCCATCAATGACTTCCCCTAGATTATGCGGGGGTATATTGGTGGCCATCCCCACGGCAATGCCTGCCGATCCGTTGACCAGCAGGTTGGGTACCCGCGTGGGCATCACCAACGGCTCACGTTCCGACTCATCGTAATTCAGGCCAAAATCAACCGTATCCTTATCCAGGTCGGCCATCAGCTCATGGGCCAACTTGGACAAGCGAACTTCGGTATAGCGCATTGCTGCCGCCGTATCACCGTCGACGGAACCAAAATTTCCCTGGCCATCCACCAGCATGTAACGCAAAGAGAAAGGCTGGGCCATGCGGACGATGGTGTCATAGACCGCCGAATCACCGTGTGGATGGTATTTACCAATCACATCACCAACGATGCGCGCCGATTTCTTATAGGGTTTGTTCCAAGAATTGCTCAACTCGCTCATCGCGTAGAGGACCCGTCTGTGTACCGGCTTGAGTCCATCACGAACATCGGGTAGAGCCCGACCAACGATAACGCTCATGGCGTAATCGAGGTAACTCTGACGCATTTCATCTTCGATATTGACGCGAATAATTTCTTTGGCGAGTTCGGCCATGAATAGGGTCCGGAAAGCATTGGCAGCGGACCGCTGGAGTTGCGGTCATGCGGGTGGGAATGAGTTTGTCAGTCGAAGCGTCAAGTATACCACAAACGGCATCTATTTGGACTATAAAAGTCCATACCATTCAATCAGTTATGTATCGGTCTCGCGTTCATTCTTTGCACTACCGAAGACCCAGCGACGGGCACTGAGAAAGTTGAATGTCGAGCCCACCACCGAACCCATTCCTACGCCGATTGCCGGCCAGGAATGGACCAACTGAATCTGCCAAACTGCCAGTGCATAAATCGAGTAGTTCAATGATG
>JALUYN010000190.1 GCA_027012915.1 Cellvibrionaceae bacterium | reverse complement strand
CGGTTCCCAGGTTGCCCTGATATTTGAAATTGTGAATCCACTGGGCCACCGGTTGCCGGTAGTGAAAGCACGCCAGTGTACTGTCGAAAGCAGGTGGCGATGCCAGGCATTCAGGGCACAGTGCTGCGTCGCTCGGTAGCGGAAGAGCGCAGCTTTGACATTGTTCCTGAGGCAGGTATGGCAGTTCACTTTTGCAGTCGCTGCACAGAAAGCCGTTTGAGGCTGGCGAACGACACAACTGACACAGGGCGGAGGGGAGTAACTGTTTAAAAGTTGAGCTTGTCATAGCTTATTTGAATTTGTTAACCTTGCGGTCGATTTATGGTTAACAAGTGGTTGATGGCATTGCTCAACCACGCTCAGACAGGTTTTACGGTTATGGCTCATAGTTCCTCTGTTCGTCACGATTGGACCCGCAAAGAAGTGGCTGCGTTGTTCGATCTGCCCTTCAGTGATTTGATGTTTCAGGCGCAGGTGGTGCATCGCGCCAACTTCAACCCCAACGAGGTTCAGGTCAGTACTCTGTGCTCCATCAAAACCGGCGCTTGCCCCGAAGACTGTAAATACTGCCCTCAGAGTGCGCGCTACGACACCGGTCTTGAGCGTGAAAAATTGATGAAGGTGGAAAAGGTCATCGAAGAGGCTAAAGCGGCCAAGGCCAGTGGCGCTACGCGATTTTGTATGGGGGCTGCCTGGCGCTCGCCCAAGAAAAAAGATATGCACTACGTCACCGATATGGTGAAAGGTGTCAAAGAGCTGGGGTTGGAAACCTGCATGACCCTCGGAATGGTCACTGGAGAGCAAGCCAAAGAACTGGCTGATGCGGGGCTCGACTACTACAACCACAACTTGGATACCTCGCCGGAGTACTATGGCGATATCATCACTACCCGCACCTACCAGGATCGCCTGGAGACTCTGGATAACGTTCGCGAAGCCGGTATGAAAGTCTGTTGTGGCGGCATTGTTGGTATGGGTGAGTCTGAAAATGACCGCGTCGGTTTGTTACTGCAGCTGGCCAATATGAAAGTCCACCCTGAGTCCGTGCCTGTAAATATGTTGGTCCGAGTTGAAGGTACGCCTCTGGAAAACGAAGATGATCTGGATCCGTTTGATTTTATCCGCACCATTGCGGTTGCCCGGATTCTGATGCCTGAGTCCCACGTGCGTTTGTCGGCCGGTCGAGAGGAAATGAATGATCAGATGCAGGCTATGGCGTTCCTCGCGGGAGCCAATTCGATCTTCTATGGTGAGAAATTGCTGACCACGGCAAACCCAGAAGGTAACAAGGACATGCAGTTGTTTAAGCGCCTGGGTATCAACCCCGAAAGCTATCAGGTGGAAGAGGACGAGCAGGAACAGGAAGCGGTGGTGCATGCCGCGCTGGAAGAGGCTCGTCACGACCACGCTTTCTATAACGCTGCCAGCTAATTGTCTCTGCGCACAAGCGCCCTATGTCTCTATCAATGGATCACATTTTACAGGCCCGGCTCGATGAGCGCCGGGCCCGTCACCTCTATCGCAATCGCAGGGTAATACAGTCGCCTCAAGGGGCTGAAGTCGAGGTCTCTGGACGCCGTTTTCTGAACTTTTGCAGCAACGATTATCTGGGGCTCGCCAATCATCCGCTGATGGTTGCGGCGATGAATAATGCTGCCAGTTCATACGGTGTTGGCAGTGGTGCCTCGCATCTAATTAACGGTCACAGCGAAGTGCACCATCAATTGGAACTGGCGCTGGCTGAGTTGACGGGGCGGCCCCGAGCACTGTTGTTCTCAACGGGTTATATGGCCAATCTGGGCGCCATTACTGCGCTGGTGGGACGCGGCGACGCAGTGTTTGAAGACAAACTCAACCACGCCTCGCTGTTGGACGGAGGCTTGTTATCAGGAGCGCGTTTTCAGAGGTTCTTGCACAATGACATGGTCAGCCTGGAAAAGCGCTTGTCGAGTTCGGAAGCGGCCAACAAGCTTATCGTTGTCGATGGCGTCTTTAGTATGGACGGCGATCTGGCACCCCTGCCGCAGCTGGCAAAATTAGCCGAGGATCAGAACGCCTGGTTGATGGTTGATGACGCCCATGGCTTTGGCTGCCTCGGTACAAGCGGTGCTGGTATCGTGCAGCATTTTGGCTTGAGCTCGGAGCAAGTGCCGGTGCTGATGGGGACTCTGGGTAAAGCACTGGGTGGCTATGGCGCCTTCGTGGCTGGCAGCGAGGCTTTGATAGAGAGTTTGATCCAGTTCGCCCGTCCTTATATATACACCACAGCCATGCCCCCGGCAGTGGCGGCGGCCAATCTGGCGGGGCTTGCGTTGCTGCGTGATGAGGCCTGGCGTCGAGAGCATTTACAGGTGTTGATTCAGCATTTTCGCACTGGTGCCAAAGTACTGGATTTGCAGCTTATGGATTCCAGTACTGCCATTCAGCCCATATTGGCAGGAACTGCAGAGCAGGTTATGGCCATCGCATCACAGCTCGAGGACAAGGGTTTTTTGGTCGGTGCTATTCGTCCACCGACGGTGCCCGAGGGCAGTTCCAGGTTGCGGATTACGCTGTCCGCTGCTCATAGTGTTGATCAAGTGGATTCGTTGTTGCAGGCCCTTTCAGAAATGCCAACTCTCCGTTCTGGAGCGCCAGATGCCTAAATTGGAGCCGAGAGAAAACTCACCGGTACTGCATCGCTATCCGGCACTCAATGTCTCTGCCGAGACCAAGTACTGGGTATTGCTACACGGTTGGGGTACGGATTCCAGTTGTTGGTCGCCCTTGCTTGAGGGTTTGCGGCAATATGGCAATGTTATCGCCGTGGATTACATGCAGTTGCTGGCTGAAACTGATGGCGCAGACTCTCTGTGCGAGCAGCTGTTGCAGCAGCTGCCAGAACGCTTTGCTGTTATGGGGTGGTCGTTGGGTGGCATGCTGGCCACACACATGGCCATAGCTTTTCCCGAGCGGGTCAGTCATTTGATTACGTTGGCAACCAACTTGCGCTTCACTGTCAGTGATGGCTGGCCTAAT
>JALUYN010000189.1 GCA_027012915.1 Cellvibrionaceae bacterium | reverse complement strand
AGGACTGGCGGTACCAATATCCGACTAGTACCAGCTTTGAATGGGTGTGTGCGCCTCACAAAGGGCAACAAAGCCTTCGTAGTCAATAGCAGCGCCGTACTCCGGAGTCGCAGTTTCTACCTGGTCTGTGAGCCAGTAGATTTCCTGTGGAGCGCCTTTCAATACGCAGCATAAGGTTTCGGTTGCCCCCCAGCACTCTTCTGTCAAAAGCAGGACGTCCTGTTCCCGAGAGATATCGAGACATCGGCCGATGTCACTGGGTTTGCTTACGATATGAAGTGTCATGTTACATCATTCTATAAAGGCAACTTAGAAACTAACTACGGATTCGGCACTGTGAATTAATTCGCCAATCTCTTTGTCATCGATGAACTCAATACTCTGACGGTTGCCGAATTGGGAGTGTGTTTGTGATGAAGCAAGCACGCGAGCCAGTCCCAGCTCCAGAATCTGATCAAGTTGATTTTCGATGGGAGATTCCGGTATCTCTTTGTTTACTCCACCTAGAAGCAAGGCGCCAGTTGTCTGACCAAACAGAGATACACCGAGCAGTGCGGTAATGGCCTCGGAAAATTCGGGGGAGCCTGGCGGCTGGTTGATAACAAAGAGCAATTTCATGGTTAACCAAAAGTAATCAGTCGATCAGACTGGAGGCTGGCATCGAGCAGCTGTCCAAGCCCAGATGGCTCAAAACCCGGCGCCAGGGTGCCTGATTCGTTACCTTTTTGGGGAAGGACTCCTCGCTTTTCTGCCGAGGTGCTGCAAAGAATGAGTTCTGTTTTGCTATTGGCTGCAGCTTCCTGCCACAGTGCGGCTAACGGGGAGTTACAGTGCCCGTTGAGTGTGCCATCACCATAGAAAAACACACGAGGGATCTCGTGACCTTGTTGCAGGGCGGTGTTGGCGAATTTGAGTGCTCGCAGGCTGCTTTGACCATTGTCTGGCGATTGCAGTACGACCAGTGATATTTTCAATGTTATTCCTGAAAGATAGATAGTAAAAAGCCCCGACAGGCGGGGCTTCTAGGCAAGCTAATCTAACTCATCTGCGTTGCTGTTGCCGAATCAGTCGTCGCTGGTGGCGCCGATGATGTGCAGTAAGCTTACAAACAGGTTGTAGATATTAAGATACAAGCCAACGGTAGCAACCACATAATTGGTCTCTCCGCCGTGGATTATGCGGCTGGTATCGTAGAGGATAAAACCGGACATCAGCAGAACGATAGCGCCGCTAATGGCGAGGTGAGCCATCGCAATTTGCACGCCAAAGAAGCCGGCAATAATCAGGCCCAGCGCACAGACCAGAACAAGGATCAGTCCGGTCATAAGGAATCCGCGCATAAAGCTGAAATCTTTGCGGGTGGTCAGAACATAGGCAGACAGACCAAAGAAAACCAGCGCTGTGCCGCCCAGGGCCTGCATCACAATTTGAGAGCCGTTAGAGAACTGCAGGTAGTGGTTGATGGTTGGTCCGAGAGATGCACCAAGCAGAGCAGTAAAAGCAAAGACAACGTAGATGCCGCTTGTGGAATTTGCGGTGCGGGGCAGGGCGAACCAAACCAGGCCTAGCGCTACAAGATTCATGATCAGTGCAGGACCGCGACCCAGGCCAATCGCCATGGAGATGCCGCAGGCGATTGCGCTAACGGCCATGGTCATGGCCAGCAGCATATAGGTGTTTTTCAAAACTTTGTTGGTAGAAACAACAGCGCTTTGCTGCTGTGTCTGTGAATAAATTTCCTGCATTGTGATCTCCGTTGTGTCAGGCGGGAATAGCGTCAATTTGTACCACACTACCGCCCCCAGTCAAAGTTTTTTTGCCTTTGTTTGAAGCTTCTTAACCTTTTGTTTTGTAAGGGGTATTCTTTAGGCCATTAGAAAAATAATAACACTGGATTTTGTGGGGGAAAGGTGAAGAAGCTTATTGTAGTTCTTATCAGTGCATCAATGGTTCTGGTTGTTCTTGCTCGCTGGCAGGGCGTCTCTTTGGAATATCTGCGCCAGGCGCCTGCGATGCTCAATGGTATGGCAGCGAAGCTCTCCTGCTCCGGTCACTATGTGTCCGGATTGTCAAAGTCCCAGGCAATAATGGATTTGAGCTCATACTCCCCGCTCTTCAGTTTTCTCTCCGTAGAATTCGACGATAAGAATCAGTCTGTAGAGTCGAGTCTAATGGGGACGGATGCTGTAACCGCCAAGTTTCGCGAGGGGTTGGGCTGTAGCCTGGAAATAGGGGACACCAGGCCACTAGATCAGCTTCAGGTTCCGGTTTTAACCAAAAGTGACAAGCTGTGGCCTGCGGGTGCGGCTGTTGGGGGCTATGATCTGGCTGCTCAAGCAGCGCTTGAGCGTTTAATCAAAGCAGACAACGAGCAAGGGCAGGACACACGCGCGCTACTGCTGGCCAAGGGCGAACGCATTATTGCTGAGGTGTACGCTCCAGGAGTGGATGCTCAGTCCAAGTTGCTTGGATGGTCAATGGCTAAGAGTGTTACGGCAATTTGGTTGGGTAATCTGGAAATGAACGGCCTTCTCAGTTTGGATGAGCGCAATTTGTTCCCTTCCTGGCAGCAGGATTCGAGAAAAAACATCAGTGTGCGCGATATGCTGACCATGACATCGGGGCTGGATATTAACGAAGACTATGGCCCGGGCGAGAAGGCGACCCAGATGCTTTTTGAATCTCACAGTGCCAGCGATTTTGCCGTGGCAGCTGAGAGTGTCTATAAGCCAGGTGTTCATTTTGAGTACACATCGGCCGGAACCAATCTCCTGTCCCGCCTCGGTCATGAGCGTATTGGAGGCAGCCCTCAGTTAAGTATTGAGCATCTGTATCTAGAGCTTCTCGAGCCTATGGGGATGACCGATACCGTTTTTGAAGTGGATTCCAGCGGTGTTTTTGTTGGCAGTTCCTATATGTACGCCAGCGCAAGGGATTGGGGCCGGGTGGGGTTGCTACTGTTGCGTGGAGGAGAGATAAATGGACAGCGTCTATATTCGAAGGACTGGCATCGGCAGTCACTGGCGCCCAATTCGTCGGTAAACGAACGGTCTTACGGCTTTAAGCTATGGCTCAATAGCGGCGACGATGAATTGCGTTGGCGTGATTTGCCAGTCGATAGCTTTGCGTTGAAGGGCAATCGAAAACAACTGGTAATGGTTATGCCCTCGAAAGATCTGGTGTTTGTGCGTCTCGGTTGGAGTCCGGGTGACTATCCTGAAAATGACAATGTGGCACTGTTGATTCAGGCTCAGGAATCAGATGCGTCAAAACGGTAAATCAAATTGGGCTCGCTCACGACAAATAGACTGCGTTGCGGGCCCATCGTGACCCCTTCAGCCTGAGGGATGTCTTGGTTCAAGCCGTGAAAGCCTTTGACAAGGTCCAAATAACTGACACGGTTGCCATTGAGGCTGATTTCTCCCAAAGCGCGAGATTCATCGCTAAGAAATAGCAGGTTGCCGCTAGAGGGATCGAAGTGAAGCCCTGACAGGTCGTCCAGGTACAGGTCTTGAGCGTTAATCAGTTTGTCTTTGGTAACAGTTACGCCTGCGTTCTTGGTGAGCAGCCCGTTGATTGTTAACAGTGTCATGGGGTCTCGCTCTCGGACAACATAGATAAGGCCTGCACTGTTGTCCACAGCAATGCCCTCGAAGCCCTTGTTGCCGCCGCCGTTGGTATCAACGGTCAGTCGTGGCAATTCAAGTTTATCGAAGCTGTTGCTGTCGCCAATATTCGCAACAACCACCGATTGGTCTCTTTCATCTGCAATTACCAAGCGGTTGTTGCCCGCATAGGCTACGGCTTCTGTGTCGGTAAAGTTCTTTAGCTCGATCGTTCGAGTGGCGTTGAAATCGGTGTCTAGCTCTATCAGTCGTTGTGGGCTGTTGACAATAACCCAAAGTCGGTTAGTTTCAGGATTGTAGGTAATGCCCGACAAGTTATTGTTGACGAAGGGGAGTGCCGTTTGATGGCTTAGTTGATAGTTCGGCAGCCAAATGGATTTGTTTTTTATCGCATCATCAGTGCTGATTTCATTCCAGAGCGCGTGTAGATGATCATCAATCTCCAGCTCGTACATGACCAAATACGCCAGCAATACCAAAAAGCCGAATCCGACGATTCTGGTGTGATTGGATAGCTTGTCGTATATGAAATGCATTGGTGTTCTCGTGTTCGGATATCTGCCAAGGAGGTGGCATTAGTCATCCCGTAAGAGAATAAGTTCAATGTATGGGAGGGGTAGGAAAAAAGAACCCGACGTCTGGGGGAGAGCATCGGGTCAAGACCATTAGGAGTGAAACGTTAAGAGCAACCAAGTTGTTCTTAACTTGGGCCGGTCCTAGCCGGATGGCCCAGCTGGTGGCAACTGACACTTGGGGGATGTGCGCCGCCAGCCTTAAAATTATTGCCTACATCGTTGAAACTTCCAGTGCCTGGTTAAATGCATTTGCAATAAGCAAAATTCGGCTCCTTCCTAAAGGCTATATGGATAACGATTATATCTTAAAATCAACAGGTTAGGCTCGGAAGTTAATGTGAATAGAGATTCCCGACGTCAGTGATCAGGTCTTCTAGTTTCGCTGCGGTAGCGGCGCGTCCAACACAGTCATCCATCAACTTTCTCAGGTCCATTAGTTTGGCGCGAGCTCTTCTGAATTCAAAGCTGACTGGCTCGTATTCCAGATGGTGATCCTGGATGCTGAGCTTTGCCAGTTCGGAGAGTTCACGGTTGACGGCGCTAATAAGGTCATAAAATCGATCTTTCTTATCGAGTGTGGAAGACTCCCAGTACGCGTCTTCCAGGCTTTGCAGTAGTTCACTTAAGGTGTTAACGGCTTCCGCAATAGTTGTGCTCATAAGATCTCCATAGAGTCACATGAATTTGTTGTCAGTATAGGTACAGGCTCAGGCGAAGTGGATAGCTTTTTTGAATTTACGGCGAGATTCTACGACTTGAGCCATTTTTGCTTTGTGCAATTTCGCAACATTTGCTACTGTTCTGGCCGTGTGACTGGCCGGACACAACCTTTTTCGAAGATCTTCGGTCTTTTAGTGTCGCAATCATACCGATAAAAAATGGCTCCAAGATTGTGCTGTGAATCCGAGAAGGATTCTGTGCCGTGTGCTTTGGAGAGAGCCAGGACAGTAATACGTTTGGGGAACCGAATGGATAAGGCGAAGTTAAAAATTCAGCAATTTAAACAGAGAGAGCAGGCCATTCTGGATGCGGCGTTAGAGCTACTGCTGGAGCAGGGTGAAGACAAAGTTACCGTAGAGCAGATAGCGGATAAGGTGGATATCGGTAAAGGTACCATCTATAAGCACTTTACTTCGAAGACCGAAATATACGTGCGTCTATTGTCAGATTATGAAAATGATCTGAAAGCTAAATTGGATGACGCCGTTAAACTGGCTGAAGCAGGGGATTACAACGCCCCCGCAAGAGTTTATTTCTCTCATAGTGTTGAAGATCCTATCAAGGCGAGGTTATTTCAGCGCCTCGAAGAAAAGATGATCGCCAACGATGAGGAGCCCGAAAAGCGAGCCAACCTTGAACACGCGCGCCGCGATGCGTTTGATACGCTTAATGCCTGCTACGCCAAGGGTATCGAAGTTGGTCGCTTAAAGGATGTCCCTCCCTATTTTTATTATTTGAGCTACTGGGCTTTGACTCAGGGGGCGGTAGAGCTTTATTACAACCCCTATTGCCGCAGCTTGGTTTCAGAGGAGCAATTTCCGGATCTTCTGAAGTTTATTAAAGATATTGGCACGCATATTGGCGTAGATCCTGCTTTATCTCGTACCAAGTAACTTCTGTGACCATTTTTTGTCGTGCATCCTTCTGGTGCCGATAAAATTCGGGGTGGAACTGGATAAAGCTGAATAGGGCGATAGCCATTATGATCAACCCAAGCACACTCTCTATTGCCTGTATGACATTGCTGATGCTCGGATGTACGGCCGAGTACAGCAAGTCATTGATCAAGCATTCACTTCAGGATGCTTATCTGCTGAATACGCCTGAAGTTAACTCTGATCGTCAATGGGTACTGGCTCGAAATAGCAGTTTTTTTGTTGCCTTTCCCGATGCATCCTGGTCGATACCGTTAAGAAGAAAGCTGACTGCTGATCTGGCTGGCGCAATGAATAATGTGTTCATTAACGTGGCTCACGCCAATGACCCTCTGAACTTGCCAGGTGCGTTTCAACTCGCACGGCAGTCCAAAACAGACTATGTAATCTACCCGCAGCTGGCCGTCTATTCCAATAAATTAAGCAGTTTAGTGGAGATAGATGAAGACTTTGAAGATTACAGGCAGGTGGGCTTTGACCGTCTGGTTCTGTTGTTGAAACTCTACGATACAACGTCTCAAGAGTTGATAGATGTTTCGCAAATTAAGGCTCGTAGTAGCCTGATCGCTATAGAGCGCGCAACTCCCTCAAGTCTCTTCAATGAAGCATTCCTTGCTTATGCTGACAGTCTGGTAGTGAAACCCGTAAAATAGCGAATGTTTATTTTCAGGGTTTTCTCTAATGAACAATCTTCCTCAGAGTTTTGCAGAACTCGCTCGTGAGTACGAAAATCAATTGCCACCTGTAGATGCCTGGAGCCCAGAGCTGAATGGCGATCTTGATATGCGCATTGATCGAGAGGGGCGTTGGTATTACCAGGGTGAACTGGTACGCCGCGAAGCCTTGGTCAAATTGTTCTCAAGCATAATCAAATACGAGGGTGGTCAGTACTTCCTGGTAACTCCTGTAGAAAAGTGGCGCATAAAAGTCGATGTCGCTCCATTTTTGGTTGTTTCGGCTAAAGAAATAGATGGTGTTTTGCTGTTTACCACTAATGTGGGTAATAAATTTCCGCTGTCTGCGGAACATCCGCTTGAGGTGACTGAGGATTCTCAGGGGCATCCCTTGCCAATCGTTAAAGCGCAGCGTCAGTTAGAGGCGCTAGTAAGTCGTCCGGTGTTCTATCAATTGGCTGAGTTGAGCGAAATTCGAGAAATGCCGGAAGGGGATGTTATGGTCGTTAGAAGTGGAGTTGACGAGTTTATTCTTGGTAATTGCTAGATGATTGCTATTTAGATTCTCGCGCTATTAGGTGTGGGAATTGGGGGTAAGCAAAGAAGAATAAAAATGGGGGCTAAAGCCCCCATTTCCAATATCGTATTTACATATTGGGATAGTTCGGACCACCCGTGCCCTCGGGCACAACCCAGGTGATGTTCTGGGTGGGGTCTTTGATATCACAGGTTTTGCAGTGTACGCAGTTTTGCGCGTTGATCTGCAGGCGCTTGTCACCGGTCTCTTCACTTTCGACGATCTCGTAAACACCGGCAGGGCAGTAGCGCTGTGCGGGCTCATCGTACATCGCCAGGTTGGTTTTAATGGGCACCTCAGCGTTTTTGAGTGTCAGGTGACATGGCTGGTCTTCCTCGTGGTTCGTGTTCGACAAGAATACCGAGGACAGCTTGTCAAAGCTCAGCTTGCCATCTGGCTTGGGGTAGCTGATTTTAGGGCATTCAGCGGCTGTTTTGAGCTGCGCGTGATCTGGCTTTGGATCGGACAGTGTCCAAGGCAAATTGCCATTGAAGATGTTGATGTCGATAAAGGCATACGCAGAACCGATCAGATTGCCCCATTTGTGTTGAGCTGGCCCGAAGTTGCGCTGTGCGTACAGTTCTTTATATGCCCACGAATCTTTATAGGCTTTGTCGAACTCAGTGAGATCCGCACCGGCGCGGTCTGCGCCAAGTGCTTCAACTACGCATTCTGCAGCGATCATGCCTGATTTCATTGCAGTGTGACTGCCTTTGATCTTGGCAAAGTTCAGAGTGCCAGCGTCATCGCCGATCAGAATGCCGCCCGGGAAGTGCATCTTGGGTTGCGATTGAATGCCGCCTTTGGTGATGGCGCGTGCGCCATATGAGATGCGTTCGCCGCCTTCGAGATATTGCTTGACGACTGGGTGGTGCTTGTAGCGCTGAAATTCATCAAACGGGCTCAAGTGAGGGTTGGTGTACGACAGGTCGGTAATCAGTCCGCAAACCACTTGGTTGTCTTCAATGTGGTAGAGGAAGCTACCGCCTGCGGCGCCATTTTCGGCCAGAGGCCAGCCCGCGGTATGTACGACAAGACCTTCCTGGTGCTGTTCTGCGGGAATTTTCCACAGTTCTTTGATGCCAATGCCGTAGTGCTGAGGCTCTTTTCCGGCATCGAGGTTGAATTTACTAATCAGTTGTTTGCCCAGGTGACCACGGCAACCTTCAGCGAACAGAGTGTATTTGCCGTGCAGTTCCATGCCGGGCATGTAAGAATCTTTCTGCTCGCCGTTCATGCCAATGCCCATGTCACCAGTGGCAATGCCTTTGACGCTGCCGTCCTCGTTGTATACGACTTCAGCTGCGGCAAAACCCGGGAAAATCTCCACACCCAGGGCTTCTGCTTGTTCTGCAAGCCAGCGGCACAGATTTCCAAGGCTGATAATGTAGTTGCCTTCGTTGTGCATGGTTTTTGGCACAAACAGCCCGGGAATCTTTTGAGCGGATTCGCCGTTTTTCAACAGGTAGATATCGTCGCCTGTTACCGCGGTATTCAGCGGCGCGCCTTGCTCTTTCCACTCCGGGAAAAGTTCATTCAGGGCAGTGGGCTCGAACACAGCGCCAGAAAGGATATGGGCGCCAACTTCTGAGCCTTTCTCAACGACACATACGCTTATTTCTTCGTTCAGCTGTCGAATACGGCAGGCAGCGGCCAATCCAGACGGGCCAGCACCAACGATGACAACATCGTATTCCATATATTCACGTTCCACAGGCATCACTCCTAACTGATATTTCTAAAAAGTATGGCTTTGGTAGACACAGAAACCTCGTTGCCCGTCTCCAAAGCATTAATTCTCTATTCCGAACATTGCTTTCGAAATTTTTGTGCAATTATATAGGGCTTGTCAGATCGTACCAATGTCTAATAGCTTCATTCTTACTGTTAATATCAGCCCTGGTGATTGAAATTGAATCAATAAGCCTGATTTGCACGCCAGCAATGGTCAAATGGCGTCAAATGAGAGTCGTTCTCATCCATATTTGTTGACTAAATCGTTAGAGGTATTGATTTTAGGGGGTGAAAGGGTCACCATACGTGCCGCTCGAAATCCGGGTGTGACTCTGTCCAGCCCGATATTAGAGAGAATTCGAGCCGTGGAAACCCGGGACTGCGGTTACATCGTTACCCGGTGTTTTATCCTCAATCAGATAAGCGAATGGAATACCCATGAAGATTCTTGTTGCAGTTAAACGTGTGGTTGACTACAACGTTAAGGTTCGTCCGAAGTCCGACGGTACCGACGTTGATATCGCCAACGCCAAGATGTCCATTAACCCTTTCTGCGAAATCGCTGTTGAAGAAGCAGTTCGCCTGAAAGAGAAGGGCACAGCTACCGAAATCGTAGCCGTTTCTATGGGACCTAAGCAGTCTCAAGAACAAATTCGTACCGCTATGGCTCTGGGCGCCGACCGCGGCATCCTGGTAGAAACAGACGCTGAATTGCAGCCTCTGGCAGTAGCCAAGTGCCTGAAAGCCATCGTTGAGAAAGAAAGCCCAGACATGATCATCATGGGTAAGCAGTCCATCGACGGCGACAACAACCAAACTGGTCAGATGCTGGGTGCATTGACTGGCATGCCTCAAGGTACCTTCGCATCCGAAGTTGCTGTAGAAGATGGCAAAGTAAACGTTACGCGTGAAATTGATGGCGGTCTGCAAACAGTTGCTCTGAACCTGCCTGCGATCGTTACTACCGATCTGCGCTTGAACGAGCCACGTTACGCATCTCTGCCTAACATCATGAAGGCTAAGAAAAAGCCTCTGGACACCACCACTCCAGAAGATCTGGGTGTTGATGTTGCTCCTCGCGTTCAAACTCTGAAAGTTGAGCCACCTGCAGAACGTCAGGCGGGTATCAAAGTTGCAGACGTTGCTGAACTGGTAGACAAACTGAAGAATGAGGCGAAGGTAATCTAATGAGCATTTTAGTAATTGCTGAACACGACAACGCCAGCCTCAAGGGCGCGACCCTGAATACCATTGCGGCTGCGAAGGCTATTGGCGGTGACATTGACGTACTGGTTGCTGGTGCTGACTGTGGTGGCGCTGCTACCGCTGCTGCTGCAGCTGAAGGCGTTAGCAAAGTAATCAAAGCTGACGACGCTGCTTTTGCTAACCAATTGGCTGAGAACGTTGCACTGCTGGTCGCTGAATTGGGTAAAAATTACACCCACATTCTGGCTCCTGCCACTTCCAACGGTAAGAACATTGCTCCTCGCGCGGCTGCGCTGCTGGACGTTCAGGCCATTTCAGACATCATCTCTGTAGAAAGTGCAGATACCTTCAAGCGTCCTGTTTACGCTGGTAACGTTATTGCTACCGTACAGAGCTCTGATGCCATTAAAGTCATCACCGTTCGTGGTACTGCTTTTGACGCCGTTGCTGCTGAAGGTGGTTCTGCTGCCGTTGAAGACGCTGCTGGCCAAGACGCTGGTGTTTCTTCCTTCGTTGGTGAAGAACTGGCCAAGAGTGATCGTCCTGAACTGACCGCTGCCAAGATTGTTATCTCTGGTGGTCGTGGTATGCAGAATGGCGACAACTTCGAAATGCTGTACAAAGTTGCTGACAAGCTGGGTGCTGGCGTTGGTGCTTCTCGTGCTGCCGTTGACGCAGGCTTTGTACCTAACGACATGCAGGTTGGTCAGACCGGTAAGATCGTTGCTCCTGAGCTGTACGTTGCTGTCGGTATCTCCGGTGCGATCCAGCACTTGGCGGGTATGAAAGACAGTAAAGTCATTGTTGCTATCAACAAAGACGAAGAAGCTCCAATCTTCCAGGTTGCAGACTACGGTCTGGTTGCAGACCTGTTTGACGCTGTTCCTGAGCTGGACGGCAAGCTTTAAGCCAAGCGTTTGAAGCACTCCGAAATTTGGTTTTCGGAATAGAAAAAGCCGGCGTATCGCCGGCTTTTTTGGTTTATAGCCTTCGGTGAAGGCATTTTTCTGAGGTAGTTGGATGGACATCGAAGCATTTGAAGCCTGGTCGCTGTATCTCGGTATCGGCGGTCTTATTTGCTTTATGGTATTTATTGTCTGGGATTTGGCTAAAGAGTCAAAAGCTGGGCGTTTTGGAACGTTTATTCTGTTCTTGGTATTAGGCCTCTGCATGCTGGGCTTCTTGATCAAGAATGTATTGATCTACTTTATCCAGGAATAAACTGCTGCTATTCGCAGTAAATCAGAGAATTAATCCCTTGTGCCTGCAGGGGTTATACTGACAAAAAATCGTACGAGATGAGTATGCAGCTATTTACGCCATCCAGCAAAGTTCAGCGTGATCGCAAAATTATTCGGGAAAGCGACGAAAAACTCGCGAAGTATAGTCGCCGCGGTCTTGCGTTCAGTCTTTTGGCTTACACTATCTGTCTGGCGTTTGGTTACATGCGAGTAATGCAGCCCGAGCTTGCGGTAGGGTTGACCGTTGGTTTTTTTGTCATTGTTATTATGCGCACTTTTTTCTTGCTGCGCTTTGAAGCTATCTACGCCAAGGGACCGCAGCGCTGGCGTAATCTTTATTTTGCCACCACGCTGCTCGGTGCAGCCTGGTGGACGGTCATCTTGATAGCAACGACTCTGACACTGGGGATGGTAGGGGAGACGCCAATCCTCTGGATCTACACCGTAATTTTTCAGGCGACTGTCACCAGCTCGCTCTCTCCTTACAAAAAATTCAGCCACATCTACCAGTTTATATCCATTATTCCGCCAGCCTTGGCTGCTTTGTGGATGGGTGGATTTGACGGTTATATGTACAGCCTGATGATGCTGATTTTTTATGTGCTACTGCATCAGCAGGTAGAGAATCTGCACGATAATTATTGGCAGCGGCTTGAGGCCAACTTCGCGTTGACTCAGCGAACCAAAGTTCTGGAGGCAGAGAAACGCAATGTCGATGCTTCTGTGGACCTTAACGCGGAATTTCTCAACAGTCTTGGGCACGAGTTTCGAACCTCGCTTAACGATATTCTCGGTGGATTGACTTTACTGACGGACAGTAAGCTCAGCCAGCAGCAACAAGACCTGCTGCAGCTTGCCGAGAAGGCGGCTAAGAGCCAGCTGGATCTGGTAAACAATATCGTCGACTTCGCCAAGATCAGCAATCGCAGTCTGGTTCTCGAAAACAGTATTTTCAATTTGCGAACCCGCCTCGAGCAGTGGATAGTGCAGCAGGCCTCTACAGCTCATCAGCAGAGTATTGAATTGGACTATCAGCTTGCGACCGATCTGCCGTTGCGCGTGAATGGTGATATTAAGCGTGTAGGTCAAGTGTTTAACAATCTTTTGTCCAATGCCATAAAAATCAATGAGCACGGACGTGTGACAGTTAACATTAGTTTTGATCGCGATGCCGATGATATGGGTTACCTTAATCTGGTGATTGCAGATGAGGCGCAGGTAATCGCCGGCGAGCGCCAGGTTCTCGCTCATTCAGTATCAAAAGTTGCGGCTACTTCCACCAGTTTGTGGCTGTCTCTGTGTAAGGGGCTTGTTGAATGCATGTCTGGTACCTTCGAGCTAATAGTAACCGAGAGCAACGAGCGAAAAATCAAGGCTCGGCTGCCTTTGGAAGTGACTAACCGGCAGCCGGCAACCGTGCGTAGTATTCCCAAGCTCAATCGTCAGCGGGTGCTTTTTTTCACGGATCTTGAAGTAAACAATTTCTGGGTAAAAGAAATTGAAGATTGGGGTTTGATGATAGAAACCGTCTCAGACCAAACTCAGGCTGAACGCAGGCTCGATGAGGCCAGGGCTCATGAGCATCCTTTTGCGGTTATGTTGACCAGCCTTTCTCAAATTCAGGATAACGAGAAGCTCGATTTTCTTGCGGGGCTCAACGCCGAAGATCGCTACCCGGAATTGAAACAGATCCTGTTTCTACAGCATACGGATAGCAGTAACCCAAGACTAAAGGCACTTATTGACAGCAGCGATCAGATCTCGGCTCTCTACCGGCCGGTCATCAGTGGCCGCTTCCATGAGTACCTTTGCCATTTATTGTTTGATAAACCTCTACCCAAATGTCTTGATGCTGAACACAACCATGAAATGGGGCAGGGCAAAGAGGTATTGTTGGTGGATGATCATAGGGTTAACCAAATGGTAACCCAGGGAATGCTGGAGAAGCTCGGATACACTGTCAGTCTCGCCAATAATGGCTATGAAGCGCTAAAGCTGATGGAGCAGCGAGAGATAGATATAGTGTTTATGGATTGTCAGATGCCTGAAATGGACGGTTTTGATGCCTCCAAGGCCATTCGCAAGCGCGAGGCGGAAGCCGGTAATGTCAGTCATGTCCCCATCGTGGCTATGACTGCACATACTAACGATGCTGATAAAGCCTCTTGCTTCGCGGCAGGAATGGACGACTACCTACCCAAACCAGTGCGCTACGATGATATTGAAGCGCGCTTAATTCGCTGGCTCGGGCGCTAGGGTTCTATTTAAAGGCGCTCCAAATAGGGGCGTGGTCCGAAGGTTTCTCCATGGCGCGTACGTCGTAGTCGACGCCGGCGTCGGTGCAGCGCTCGCTCAGACTATCCGTCGTTAGAATTAGATCAATCCTCAAACCCCGCTTGGGCTCGCGTTCAAAGCCTTTGCTGCGGTAGTCAAACCAGCTGAATGTGTCGTTGCTGTCGGGGTGTATGATTCGGTAGCTGTCTTTCAAGCCCCAGGATTTCAGGGTTGATAGCCACTCTCTCTCCTCAGGGAGAAAGCTGCACTTTCCGGTTCGTAGCCAGCGTTTTCTATTGTCTTCCCCAATACCGATATCAATATCTTCCGGGGAGATGTTGAGATCCCCCATAACGATAAGCTGTTCATCCGGAGAATGATTGGCTTCCAGATAGAGATTCAGATCTTCATAGAATTTCTTTTTGTTGGGGAATTTTGTTGGGTGCTCTCGTGATTCTCCCTGGGGAAAATAACCATTGATAACGGTTATGCGACCGTTACCCAATGGTGATTCACAAGTAGCGGCGACAAATCGCTTTTGGTCATCCTCGGTATCCGTTGGATAGCCCTTGCTCGAGGCTAGGATTGGCGAACGACACAGTAGAGCAACGCCGTAGTGAGTTTTCTGACCATGGAATACAACGTTATAGCCCAGTTCATTTATCGCTGCTTCCGGGAATTCTTCGTCGGTGACCTTGGTTTCCTGAAGGCCAATAAACTCGGGGTTGTGCCTCTCGATAACGGCTTGCAGTTGGTGCATTCGCATACGAACGCTGTTGACGTTAAATGAAACTACTTTCATGGAATGGTTCTGTATCTCGAAGTTTTATGGTTGGTGAGGTTGGGTTTGTGCCATGCGCTTTCCCTGGGACAGGTTCAGCCAGTCGACTAGAATATAACCAGCTTCACCCAATAGAGGGTCTTTTTCGATGGTAATGGAGGTATCCAGATAGCGGCCCTGTTGTTTTTCTCGCTCAGCCTTAGTGTCTTCACGCCATTGCTCGATGGTGGCAAACTCTTCCAGGCCTTTCTCTGACCTGCGCTGATTCTCACTCGCCAGTGCTTCCTGTTCCGCTTCACTTTTCTCCGCTTGTCTCTCTTTCAAATTAAGTGAAACCTGATCTTCGCGCTTGGACTTGGCGAGTCGCTGGGCTTGTCGAATAAGAAAAGTAAAATCCGGGTCTTCGAGTTTTCGTTCGTTGTGCCTAGCTGCCAGGGGCGCGATGACATGGTCGATATCGTAATATGAGCGGTGGCTTGCGGCGCGAATCTGATCCCAGGGCAGGGCGTTTTCGTAACTGCTTTCCCCAACATCTTCTGGGTTGATTAATTTGGGGTACAGAATGTCGGGAATCACTCCTCGGTGTTGCGTGCTGTCGCCAGAGACTCGATAGAACTTGGATTCAGTCACTTTTAGCTGTCCCTGATGGACGCCGATCAGAGACTGCACGGTGCCTTTGCCGAAAGATTGGGTGCCGACAATCAGGCCGCGCTTGTAGTCTTGTATGGCACCGGCAAAGATCTCTGATGCCGAAGCGCTGAGGCGATTGGTCAAGACGAGCAGAGGGCCTTTGTAGACTGCGGGCAGTCTGGAATTGTGATTTCTCAATATGCGGTTATTACTCTGGCGAATTTGAACCACTGGCCCTTGATCGATAAACAAATCGGTAAGCGTAGTGGCTTCATTCAAAGAGCCGCCGCCATTGTCACGTAAATCGATAATCAAGCCGTCGATATTCTCACGAGACAGTTCTTTCAGCAGTCGATAGACGTCGCGAGTGGTGCTCTTAAAGTTGGGGTCATTGCGGCGATAGGCTTCGAAGTCTACGTAGAACGCGGGTATATGAATAATACCGATTTTGTGGAGCTCCCCGTGATCATCGATGAGATCAACTACGGCCTTTTGCGCTGACTGCTCTTCGAGCTTGACCTTGCCTCGCGTAATCTGAATTGTCTTGTAGTCAGTTGAGCCCATTGAATTTGCGGGAATTATGGTTAGTTTAACCACTGAGTTCTTTGGTCCTCGGACCAGGTCGACAACATCGTCCAGACGCCATCCGACCACATCCACCATCTCTCCATCGCTACCCTGACCAACAGCGATAATGCGATCGGCCGGTTGCAGGTCACCGCTTTTATCCGCGGGACCAGCCTTGATCAGACGTACAACCTTGGTGTGGTTGTCGTCCATCTGTAAGACTGCGCCTATGCCCTCCAGTGATAAGGACATGCTGATGTTAAAGCTTTCGTGGGTGCGCGGTGCCATATAACTGGTATGCGGATCGTACAGCTCCGTAAGGGCGTTCATAGCTATTTCATAAGCATCTTCAGATGACTGTTGATTTAGACGCTGAAGTTGGTTCTTAAAACGCTTGGCAATGGTTTCTCGGGCCTCTTGCTCTGATTCTCCCGAGAGAACCAGATTCAGCACATTGAGCTTTACTCGCTTGCGCCAGTAATCATCAAGTTCGGAGTTATCAAGGGACCATGGGCGCTCGTTGTTTTCCAGTTCGAGGCTTTCGTCGCGGTCAAAATCAAACTGAAAGTCCTCAGATTCCAGCCAGGCAACAACAGTGGTCAGGCGATCTTTGGCGCGCGAAAAATACAGGGTCATGATTTTTTCGGTTACATCCAGATCGCCATCAGACAGCATATTGTCGAACTCGTAGCGGTACTTCTCAAGTTCGCTGATATCCCTGTCTAGGAAGTAGTAGCGGTTAGGATCAAGGGTATCGAGAAGATTATCTAAATAGAGTGAGGAAAGCTGATCGTCGAGGATCAGCTTTTTGTAATGATGCCGATAAAGCCTGTGAATAATGTCTTGAGTGGTTTTCGAGTGTTCGGAGTCAAATTGGATGGTGCTGTCGCCACTAC
>JALUYN010000188.1 GCA_027012915.1 Cellvibrionaceae bacterium | reverse complement strand
TAATGACGGCGATCCTGGTCGCTGAAGCTCTTGTCCTCGAAGAAGGTCGCTGACTGCAGTGCCACTTTAAGACAAACAGCAAACGCTGTCAGAGCCTCATAAAAATCCTCACGAACCTTCAGATTCACATCCACCAGCTCGCCAGCAACCCCGTGCTCAGCATCGCCACCACGCTCTTCGATCCTGGGCACCAGAACCTGCCGTAACTGCTCAATATCGTTCTTATTTTTCACGCCATCAAAAATTGACCACAGCTGCTTATACAGGTGTGGCAAGCGCTTGTACTCCGTACTCATCTGAGAATAGAGACCGGCAATATCGTTGATGTCGTAGCCACCCTGAGTGCGTGAAGCCAGATCCTGATATCTCTGGATAGTGGTATCCAACTCCGACAAGATGCCTCGGTAGTCAATCAGCAAGCCAAATTTCTTCTTCTCATGAAGTCGGTTCACCCTGGCAATCGCCTGAATCAGGTTATGTTCCTTCAATGGCTTATCGATATACAGGACGGTATTTTTAGGTTCATCAAAGCCGGTGAGCAGTTTGTCGACCACAATCAAAAGCTTGAGACTGTCATCTTTGTCAAAGCGGTCAATCACGTGTTTGGTGTAAGCCTGCTCGTCCTGGCTACCCACATTCTCTTTCCACCAACGGGTTACTTCCGGCGTAGCCGCATCATCCACCGCCGTGTTGCCTTCTCGGGTATCCGGTGGGCTCATCACCACAGCGGACTCAAACAGGCCTGCCTCATCCAGATATTTCTTGTACTTAATGGCTGAGGCTTTGCTGTCACACGCCAACTGGCCCTTCAATCCATCGTCGATGTTCTTCACAAAGTGGTTAGCAATATCCAGTGCGATCAAGCGGATACGATCATCTGCGCCATACACCTGGCCTTTTTTGCCAAATTTACGTTTCAGATCAGCTTTTTGCTTTTCGGAAATCCCTTCGGTAATGCGCTCAAACCAGCTGTCAATGGCACGCTCATTGACATCCAGATCGGGGATGCGCTCTTCGTAAAGCAGTGGGGTTACCGTCTGATCCTCTACCGCCCGTTGCATGGTATAGGCATGTACGATCGGACCAAACTTGTTAGTGGTTTTATCGTCTTTTAACAGTGGCGTGCCCGTGAAAGCCACAAATGCGGCATTCGGTAAGGCCTGCTTCATACGGATGTGATTTTCGCCCCCCTGGCTGCGGTGCCCTTCATCAATCAGAACAATGATATCGGCGCTGGCATTGGCACATTCCGGCAGTTTGGTTGCGGTATTAAACTTCTGGATCAGTGAGAAAATAATACGTTCGGCGCCCTTGCCAATCTGCTCCGCCAGACGTTTACCGGATGTAGCCATGGCCGCTTCTTTGTCTTTTTTAGTGGCCAGTTCTCCGCCGGATGTAAAGGTGCTACTCAACTGAGCTTCCAGATCAACCCGATCGGTGACCACCACAATACGACACTGCTTCAAGCTATCATGCAGAATCAGCGCCTTACTCAAAAACACCATGGTGAGCGACTTACCCGAGCCTGTGGTATGCCAAATCACACCACCTTCGCGCCCTCCCGCCAGGTTTCGAGTGCTTATGCGATCAATCAATCGTTTAATACCGAACACCTGCTGGTAGCGGGCGACAATCTTGCCAACCTTCTTATCAAACAGGGTAAAGTAGCGGATCATTTCCATAAGGCGAGCAGGCTTGAGCAGGCTGACGAGCAGCTGATCTTGCCCGGTTACCGCCAGCTCCCCGGCAGTAATAAGGCTCTGATACCAATCCAGATCCGCCGCCGGACGGTGCGCAAACAGATGTGCGACCCGCTCTTCAGGGAGCGGTTGGTTTTTGAGGTCAAACATCTCCGCATCTGATAAATCCTCTTCCCGCCAGGCAGCCCAGAACTTGGCAGGGGTACCGCAAGTCCCATAGCGGCCTTCATGACCATTGGTAGAGAGCAGTAACTGGGAGTACGCAAATAACAGAGGGATTTCATCGTGGCGCTGGTTACGCAGGCTCTGGGAAATACCCTCCTCAATGGTCGGACCTTTCTTGGCATTGCCATCCGGGCGTTTGGCCTCAATAACCACCATCGGGATACCGTTCACAAAGCCCACAATATCCGGGCGTCGACTGCCAACCCCACCTGAACGGGTAACGGTAAATTCTTCTGTGAACACAAAGCTGTTGTTAGCGAGATTGTGCCAGTCAATCAGCGCAACGGTCAGGCTGGCTTTTTTCCCATCTACAAATTCCGTAACCGGAACCCCATACAGCAGATGGTTGTACAAACGCTCATTGGCTGTCAGCAGGCCTTCGTTTAATGCCGGGCTGCACACCTCGGCAATCAGGTTGTCGATGGCCTTATCAGACAGAGGGTAACTGTTGCCAGCAAAGGTGAAGGTGCGCTTGCGCAGTTCACGACGCAGCACCTGACGCAACACCACCTCACCGGCCTTGCCGCCACGCGCTGCCAGTGCCTCCTCCGGTGAGAGAAACTCCCAGCCAAGGTTGGTCAACAACGCCAGGGCAGGAATTTTGGCACTGTACTCTTCCTCAAATCTTGGTGCGTACTGCTCATTCATCAATGCAGATTCCTTGCTCTTGCAGCCATTTTCGGCCTTTTTCCGTGGTCTGGTAGGCCTGTTCCGGGTGACTGACCACCCTTAGATGTATGTAGAGAATCAAGTGACACTTCCTTTAGGCTATCGACCCTGAGGCTAACGATAAAAGCCTCGCACATTCGTAGGTCACCTGTATTTGCCCGCAGGTCACCTGTATTCATTACTAGGTCACCTGTATTTGCCTTGAAGTCACCTGTATTTAACACCAACTCGCCTTCGTAACCCGACAAGCTATCAAGGATAGTTTGCAAGACTGCTTCATATCACTCCGCTTACCGCGCAGATCGCTTTATGTTCGCCACCCTGTTCATCGTCTATCCAGACTGTTTCGGGAAATTTCAGCACTCACCTATGGCCGCTCACTTCCACACGGGATGCTCCTGCCAATTCTCTGGCATCCCCATGGCCACCC
>JALUYN010000187.1 GCA_027012915.1 Cellvibrionaceae bacterium | reverse complement strand
CTCATCACGCAGTGCCAACACCAGATCAACCAGCCCGTTCGGGTGTTTGGCATTTGGATGATCCTCACCAATCCGTGCGCCCAGATCGTTTACAGCGACAAGCTTAATCTTGCCCATCGTCCTTACCCTTCTCATCCGAAACAGGATACTTCTCAGCACACTTTGGACATTGCTCATCATCGTTCAAACCACCGCTGCTGACCGTCCAATAACTCCCGCAGTCGGCGCAAATTCCGGCTTTTATGTTCATTCTTACGTCCTCCTTTTGAATCTGCAAAATTTTACTGTCCCTACCTTGCCCCCTCTGTCCCCTCTCTTAGCTCAACCTTTCCTACAGCCCACTATATAATCGCGCGTCTTATGTTTGTAGAAAGGTAGGGACAGAGGGGACAGAGGGGCAACCCGTTGATATTAAAAGGGAACATCCGTCCCCACCTCATCCTTCAATAAAATGCCAAGTGGGGACAGTGAGGCCGTTGTACCCCAATACCAGCCGCGTTTTCCGTTGATGCGCCTACGAACGCGCATCAAATTACATTCTCGCAAAGAATTACCGATTCGCATTTCTTCGCGCTTTCCTAGATTTCGCGTATCAATCCGTAGTGCGCCAGCCGCAACCTCGCCGATGGTGACATAGCCCTTATCGAGCGGTTTCTCATCGGTGAGCGCCTCCGGCTCATCGAGCCATTTGGATATTGCTTCCGCCCAAGGGTCAGTGATTGTGTGCTCAGAATGAACGTCCTTGGCCAATTCCTCAGCCACCTGATAATTGATACCGCCCCGCTGGAATAGTTCTCTGGCCTCAGCCCATAGCTGCAGTCTGTCATGTGTCATCGCATCGATATTGCATACGCCAGTCCGCACCGGAAGCCACCGACGGTTACCGGTTTCATCGGCAAGAAACTCTTCCTTATTGGTTGTACCGATGAACACGATGCGCCTGGGGAACTGAACCGCGAACTCCCGATACTTTGGAACCCAGTTCTCATGGGTACGCGTGATGAACGCCTTGATACTCTCCAGCTCCCGCGTGTGCAGGCCGCGCAGCTCGCCAATTTCAGCCACCAGCCTGCCGCGCATCTTGCGAGCAAGGTCGTCGTCAGATTCGTGGAATGACACCTCGGTAAAGAAATCAGCAGACGGCACCATGGCAGCAACAGTGGATGATTTCTTTGTACCCTGTTCGCCAACAAGAATGGGCACCATGTCGGCCTTGATACCAGGTACCAACACACGCCCGGCCATTGCCGACCACAGGTACTGACCAACTGACCGATTGTATTGTGTATCATCAGCACCAAAGTATTTGGTCATAAACGACTCAACGCGCGGTGTACCGTCCCAAGGTAGCGACTTGAGCCATGCGACTGCAGTATCAAAGCGATTGTCATCCGACACCATGTGAACCACATCACGAATCAGCTCACGCCCCACCGGCTTAAATCCGGCCTTTTCCAATATGATGCGTAACCTTGAGTAGTCGGCATCCAGGAACTGCTGCCAATCCTTCCCGTTGGTGGAGAACACGATCTCATCCTTGAACTCGTCATGGCGCACATCCATACCTGTGAGGTCAGGACGCTTAACAGCCATGGTCACGTTGGAAATTGTGGCCAGTATGTTTCCGTTCTTATCACGTTCAAAATTCGGTAATGGTTCTGGTGCACCAGACACCACAGGAACCTCTGGGAAATCATCAATCACATTCTCCTGATAACCCACAGCATCAAAGAACTCTGCATTACTGCGCCCTTCGCAGTGGCCGTGCAGGCATTTGAAGTTACCTCGGTCATAACCATTCGTACCAGCCGGGAACCAGCACGTGGAGCCGTCACCAGCCTCACCGGTAGTGTGTTCACTCTCCCAAGGGCAGGTGATCAGCAGCGCACCATCACGGTCTGTTGACAGTACCAACTTGTTTTCAGTCAGGTGGTCGCGCACCGGATCAGGTAAGGTGATATGCTCACCACGCTGACGGGTGGACACAGTACCAGTGGTGGAGTCCTCGGTTGCGAAGCGTGCAGCCAGGTTTGCCCACAGCTCTTCAAACACTTCCAGCGTCAGGCTTGGGAACTCAGTGGGTAATCCACCATCCCACTCATAACGCGTACCGCTGGGGTGTGTGCCGATTGCAATGAACTGTTGTTTTGTCGCCAGAAACTCAATAATTCCGCCCTCAACAACCAACTTGCGCTTTGGCATATCACCTGGGAGAGAGAACCCTAGCAGCACCTTACCGGAGTTTTTCCTTAACCTGGTAGGTAAACACTTTCCCAGTTCGGCAGAGATAAAGTCTGTAATTGCTTTGGCCAGCTCACGATCAGGAACGTCAATGTCCAATGCGCGAATTGTCCTTGTCTGTAGACATATCCCGTAATCAGGCTCTGCGCTCCACAATTCAATCTCTTTCAGGTTGGCTTTCTTGCCCGTCCAGTTGGGTATCCCGACAACCTTGTGTGATCTGTTGTAGACACTCGGTGTCTTGCCGAGGTCTTTCATTTTCGATGTTGGGGATATCTCAGCGTCTGGATTTGACACAACCGGTAGAAGATCGTTGGTAAGCCCAAGTATCAGGTCGAAGTGTGTCCAGTCGTCTGGTGTGGCTCCGTGGTTTGTGAGTGGCAGCTCATTTGTCATTGCATATACCTCATGATTTCACCCAATTGAGATCTCGACCGTGGTTTTGGTGATATCCAAGTTTATTTTCATAATGTTTTCGGTGATGGGTGGCAGTATCAATATCATCATACCTACCTATATAAATGTGCTTACCGTTGTTGGATATTTGAGAAAGATATTCCCCCTCGGGAAGCGTCAAAACAGACCCCAATAACACCAGTCTTGTTGGACACACGCCGGGCTATATTTTTACAGTTCTCGCCGTGAGAGACATCTCGTAGATTGATCCAGCGGTTATCTGTGCGAACGCCGTTTATATGATCAACTTCACCGACCGGTAGCGCGCCAGTTTCGTATAAGAATACCAAGCGATGAGCCAAGTGAATCTTACCGCATACACTTATT
>JALUYN010000186.1 GCA_027012915.1 Cellvibrionaceae bacterium | reverse complement strand
AGCAGTCGCCATTACCGAACAAGTGTGGCAAAACCAGAACCACGACTTCTCGGAAGTACTGCGCCAGACCCGGGCACTGAAACAGGCTGTCGACACCTTGACCCAGCAGCCGACTATGGAACACTTACAAACCGTGCGAGAGCAGTGGCATATCGCCCACAATGCGCTACTGAGTCAGGCGCCACTGTTTGCGCTAGGCACCATCAACCCCGGCCTTTTCCAACAGATACAACAAAGCCATTCACTGATCGACGCCCAGCCGATTCAGCCCGGCTATCTGGATTACTTCGCTGTCTACCAACACACCGGCATCGTCAACGACATTGCAGCCCGCCTGACTGCAGAAGACCTGCGCCAACAGCATCGCTTTAGTGACGACAGCGACGTCAGCCTGGGCTTTCACGCAATGGCGTACCTGCTTTGGGGGGAAGATCAACAGCGCCCGCTTGAAGACTTTCAAGTCCCAGAAGCTCCCACTCAAATTCAACGCGATAACGGTTTGAAGCTGGTGGATTTACCCTCTCACCGTCGCGGTACACTGCTGCAACTACAAGCCACACTGCTGCTCGACGACCTCAGCGCGTTGCACTACAAATTATCGCATCAAGCCAGCGGTCTCACAGTCGCCTATCAATCAATAAGCTCCGCCAGCCGCATGCAGCTGTGGCTGCGGTCCTGCCGCTCCATACTGGAAAGGCTTCAAAGGCAGACGGCACAGCAACCCGAACCAGGACAGGACGAATTCTTCGACCACAATCGCTTTTCGGGCCAGCACACCAAGGCAATGGCAGCCATATTGCGGGGTATGGCGCGTTTGCTGTTCACGCCTCACGGTGAAGTAGCGCCTATGGGACAGCAACTACTGGGTGATGCACAGGCCAAAGCCCTCGGCGACAATCTGCAACAACTGCAACAGGCACTGAGCTCGGAAGAAACTCGCCCGCTTAACGAGCGCGAAGACATTCAAGCGCTGTTGCAGCAGTCCCTCGACCTGCTCGGAGACCGCCCCCACACAACCGCAAATTAGGGTAGATAAACCCGGGCAAATACCGCCTTCAGATAATCCGTTTCAGGAATTGCAGGATGCACTGGGTGATCGGCTCCCTGTCCTCCCTGATGCAATATCTGAGCATGGCGATCGAGATGCCGCGATGCACCCCGCACAATCTCCACCATGGTGTCCTTTTGCAAGTGCATGGAACAGGATGCCGACACCACGATGCCATCACGTGCAAGCAGGCGCATCCCCAGTTCATTGATATGGCGGTAAGCCGCCTCACCGGATTTCTGGTCCTTCTTACGCTTGATAAACGCTGGCGGGTCGAGAACCACGATATCGAACTTCTCCTGAGCCGCCACCAACTGCTTAAGCACATCGATTGCCTTGCCGTGCATACCCTGCATGCGCCCTTCAACACCATTGAGGTGCGCGTTTTCACCCACCCATTCCAGCGCTTGGGCTGAGGCATCCACACACACTACCTCACTGGCCCCTGCCGCAGCGGCCTGCACGCCCCAACCGCCGACGTAGGAAAACACATCGAGCACCCGCTTGCCCGGCGCCAGACGCTGTAACAGCGCGCGGTTTTCACGATGGTCATAAAACCAACCGGTCTTCTGCCCTTCGACAATCGGAGCGATGAAGCGTACGCCGTTCTCATCCAATTCCACGGCTTCGGGAACATCACCAATCGCTTCCACATGACTCTCAAGATCTTCATGATGACGTGCACTGTGATCATTGCGCAGCAAAATACCTGTGGGCTTCAAACACTGTTGCAGTGCTTCGACGATGGCCTCGAGCTGACGATCCATACCGGCAGTGGAAGTTTGCACGACCAAATACTCACCAAAACGATCCACAACCAACCCCGGCAACAGGTCACTGTCGCCGTACACCAATCGATAGAATGGCTTGTCAAAGCAGGCCTCGCGTAGAGCCAGAGCCTGCTTGATGCGATGCACCAACAGCGATTTATTCAGGGGATGAGCTACATCGCGATTAACCACGCGACCACAAATCAGACCGCTGGGACTGATCGTCGCAATAGCCAACGGCTTTCCACCATGAGTGCATACCAGTGCCTGATCCCCCGGTTGAAACTGTTTCAGTGGTGTCGCCTGCGCATCCACCTCATTCGAGTAAATCCAAAGGTGACCGCGTTTCAGGCGACGGTCGGCCTGAGACTTTAACAGCAGTTGTGGAAGTTGATTGGTCATAGCGGCCGTACCTGTCGATTTGGGAATTGGCGCGCATTATACCGATTCCGTAGTCGCTTGACGCGCGGCAAAACCAGCCGCGACAACACAAAAATTGGCCGACAAAGGGCCCCATTTTAATTAGAATGCTGTGACGCATTTCTTATTGATTGAGGTATTGGAAAAGCATGGCTGATTTGTCCGAGGAGCAGGTACAGAAGATCTTACAAGGAATTTCCATCCCTCCGCAGCCACAGATTATGGTGGATTTGCAAATGGAGCAGATGATGCCGGGCTGTGACATTAACGCCATTGCCAAACTCATCAGCCAGGATACGGGATTGGCCGGCAGCGTGCTCAAAACCGTCAACTCTCCCTTCTACGGTCTTACCAACAAAATCACTTCAATCAGCCAGGCTGTAAGCCTGTTGGGCGTTAACTCAGTTATCAACCTGGTTAACGGCTTATCGATTCGTGGCGAACTTTCAGATCAGCAAATTGTTGCCATGGGCAATTTTTGGGACAGCTCTATGGAGGTGGCCATGGCGTCGGCCACCATCGCCAAGCAAATCGGTTTTCCCAGCCCGGATGAAGCCTACACCCTCGGACTGTTTCACAACTGCGGCATCCCACTGCTAATGATGCGCTTTGAAAACTATCCGCAGGTGCTCAAAGACGCTTACATGCCTCACGACAAACGTATTATCGACATAGAAAACGAACAATTGAAAACCAATCATGCGGTGGTGGGTTACTTCGTCGGCAAGTCCTGGAACCTCCCCGCCTATCTGTGTCACGCCATCCATGAACACCACAACGTCCCGAAG
>JALUYN010000185.1 GCA_027012915.1 Cellvibrionaceae bacterium | reverse complement strand
TCTTGCGGAGACCTGGCGGTTGACGGTCGATGGTCCCGATGTGCAGATTGACCGACGGCCCAAGGTGGCGGCGGCCGCCGGCGGCAATGCCGCGCTGGACGTGGAAACACTCGCGGCAACGGGGAGCGAGTACCGTCTGGACCAGCCGGAGGTCAAGGACCTGATCGATCTGCAGGCGCTGTACCTGACAGTGCTGGACCACAAGCAGCGGCGCGGGCACGACAACCTGTTCATCGACAAGTCGGTAATCCCCACTCTTCTGGAGCGCTGTACGCTTCGGGTCGACTATCCGCTGAGTGAGCGCAGTCGCCTGCAAACGGATGCAGGACTGGCGCTCTGCACCTATGTGGATCGTTATGTCGCGCGCAGGGAGCGTCAGTCGGAGAACGCCATGCTGGCGCCACGAAAACTGTCCGTGGAAGAAGCGCCTGGCTCCTATCTGCTACAACCACCGTATCAGATTCGCATCCATGAGCAGAAGCTGGAGAAGCAGATACAGAAAATTGTCTCAAGCCGTAAACAGTTCGAGTCTGCGGCCGGCGCACCACTGCCACGGCTGCACATCGATCTCCACCTCTATCATCCGCTGGTCAATGAGGCGGGGTTGGATGAAGGCCTTTCCATTAGCCCGGCGCCATTGAAGGCCAGCGAGGCCTCGTTGCTGGAAACCCTCACCAAGTGGTGGAAGGATAACCACCAACACCATTCAGGCGTACACCTCTACGTGCTGCGTAACCTGCCCAGGATTGGTGTCGGCCTCTACCGACAGAGCGGCTTCTATCCTGACTTTATTCTTTGGGTGAAACACAGCAAGCCCGCGCGCCAGCGAATCGTGTTGCTGGAACCGCATGGTCTGCATCATGAAACGCCTAATGCGCTGCAGAGTGACAAGGTGCAAGCCCTGGCCGCATTCCGTGAACTGGGCAAGTCTGACGGGTTTGTGAAAAAGAAAATCACGCTGGACGGCTATATTATCTCTGATACGCCGGTTGATCAGATACCGGGCGGGATTGACGGTAAGTCGAAGGAGAAATTGGCCAAGGAATATGCAGTTATTCTGGCGAAGTCTGATCAAGACTGGTGGGTGCCTGCTGCATTGGGGTTATGAGCGTGCGTGTGTGGTGCAAACAATATAATTTTGCCTGAACTTCTGATAGGACGCAGTCTATGGACGCGAACGCCGTTGCTTTGTTGGCAATCTTTGAAAAAAAGCTACGCTTGGAAGTCCCATTGTTCCAACGCCAGTATGTGTGGAATGAGGAACAACAGTGGGCGCCGCTGTGGGAGGATATTTCCAGAAAAATGGGCGAGTATCTTGAGGGGCGCAAAGATGCACCGGTCCATTTCCTCGGGGCAATGGTTCTTGATCAGAAGCAGACGCCCACTAGTCATGTCGAGAAACGGCAAGTTATCGACGGCCAGCAACGGTTGACGACACTTCAGATATTCCTGGCAGCGTTCCGGGATTTCTGTCGTGATAATGATTGTGAAGAGCTGGCGAATGAGTGCGAAACATTTACCCTGAACAAGGGCATGATGGCTGAGCCAGAGGTGGAGAAATTTAAGGTTTGGCCGACGCAGCTTGACCGGACTCAATTTACTGATGTGATCGAGTCCAACTCCAGGGCGGAACTGGAGAAGAGACACCCACTGACCCGTCGAAAATATGCCAGAAAGCCCGATCCCCGGCCAAGGATGGTGGAGGCTTATCTATTTTTCTACAACCAGTTAACGGAATTTTTCATTGGTGATCAATCTGATCCGCCACTGAGGTGCGATTATCCGCTGGCCACCCGTCTTGAAGAAGCTTTTCAGGCACTCAAGAACGCATTGAAAGTCGCGGTGATTGACCTGGAGAAGGATGATGATGCCCAGGTTATTTTTGAAACACTGAATTCACGCGGTGAACCGTTGCTACCGGCGGATTTGTTGCGTAATTATATTTTCCTGAGGGCAGCACGGCTGGGTGAATCGCAGGAAGAACTCTACAACGAGTACTGGCGGCATTTTGATGATCCATTCTGGAGGCATGAGGTGAAGCAGGGACGCCTGAAACGGCCGCGTAGCGATCTGTTTATGCAGCATTTCCTGTCCAGCCGACAGACAGTAGACATCCCAATCAAGCATTTATTTGTTGAGTATAAATACTGGATCGAGAAAAAACAGCCTTTCAATTCAGTGCGTGATGAGTTGGCGACACTCGCCAGACAGGGTAAAGACTTTCACCGAATTATTGCACCGGATAAAGAGGACACGCTCTATCCGCTTTCAACGTTCCTCGAAAGGTTTGATATTCGTACCGCTTATCCACTACTGCTATTCCTGCTGGACAACCATCTTTCAGATGGAGCATGGAAAGCGATCTCTACCATTCTGGAATCCTATCTCGTGAGGCGCGCTGTTTGTGGTCTGACCACAAAGAACTATAACAAGATATTTCTCTCAGTAACGCGAGCGTTGCAAAAGGAAGGGGCATCACCGGAGAATCTGAAACAGCATCTCGCGGGGCTTGTTGGTGAATCGACAGAATGGCCGACTGATGAAACATTTGGTAATGCTTGGTTGAATAATCATGTTTATCATCTGCTAAACAACCCCAAGGTTGTACATATTCTTCGTCGAATAAATGACACCTACCTGGATAGCAGAACGGAAAATATTGAGATTGAGGGTCAATTGACTGTTGAACATATTCTTCCTCAGGCATGGCTGGATAACTGGCCGCTACCCGGTGGTGAGCGAGGGCTTTCATACAGTGAGATAATTGATGCCGATCCTGACGACCCACGGGTAGAGGCGACGCAAGCAAGACGAGCAGTGCTGCAGACTTTCGGAAATCTCACTATTTTGACGCAGGCGCTTAATTCGTCTGTATCAAACAGTGCGTGGAGTGTGAAGAAGCCGGAAATGCTGAAAGTGTCATTGCTGCCTATCAATCAGCAGTTACATGAATATGAAATCTGGGACGAAGATGCTATTGGGCGTAGAGGTAGAGAACTGCTTAGTCGAGCATTAAAAATTTGGCCGGGCGC
>JALUYN010000184.1 GCA_027012915.1 Cellvibrionaceae bacterium | reverse complement strand
ACTTGCCCTGCCACTGGCTCAGAGCCACCAGGCGGTGATCGCTGTTCATAAACAACAGTGAGCGAGTATAACCACGCAACAATGGCTGCAGTTGCGCCACACTGGGACCGAACAAACCCACGCCAATAATGCCTGCGCTATTTCTAATCAACCTCGCCGCTTCTTCGGGTTGCTCGCGCAGCTGTACGTCGGTGCGCGCTTGTACCCGCAAATTCGGATAGCCCTGCTGCAACAGTTCAGCGGCGGCGGCCACGGTTTCGGCGTTGCGCTGCGAAGTCAGCAACAATAGATATTCATCGTTCTGGGCCGCCAGCGATGGCAAGCTCAGGAAAGAGAGACACAACACCAGTAGTAACTGGATGGGCTTTGCGATTGAGCAACCTTGTGCACAAAGGATTGTATCTATCCGCTGCCTGCGGAAGCTCTGGGTTTGGGAGTATTTCATAATCGGCGCCTCACAACTGTTCAAAGGCGTCGGGAAAGGAACGATACAAGACCGGGCGAGAGGTAGTGGAGATCTCTGTGCCACCCGACATGCACTGATGTAGTCCCCGACATCACATGTGTCATCAAAGGCAGGTCTACTGGCTCACAGCTCAAGTGCGGCTTTTACCTTCCCGACGTGCGTCAGTGGTCTTAAAAGCAGCTTGCTGCATACAGTTGCGGGGACAGCTCCACTTTCACCTTGAGTTCACCTCAAGGTACGGGGTATTCCCTATTATTCCGAAAGGAACCTCTAATGATGGCGGCTATTGTACTGGGTCAGTTGAGAATTGGTAGCAATTAGAATCTAGGGAACCTCTGATCAAGTCTATGGCAGCTATAGACTTGATCAAAGGTTCCCTAGAACTGGTCCATGAACTTGCGATCAATATAGTTTTTCCACAACCACACCCAGCGACCATAGAACGCCGGCAGCCAGCCGTTCACTCTGGCGGCGATGGCCGTCTGCCCGCCACAGGCCAGCAAACTCAGGAAGGAATGTTGTGGGCGATAGGGCTGCATAACCTGTTGCAGCAGCCGTGCGCGGATATTGAAACCGAGTGTGGCAGCCTGCCGCACAGCGTAGACGCCAGCCTTGGGTAACGTTTTCTCTACGAAATCGGCGGCGTCACCTGCGGCGAAAACGTCCGGACACGATAGTGACTGTAAGTGTGAATTGACCGCCACAAAGCCGTGCTCACTTAACTGCAAGTCTGTCTGTCGCAACCAACCCGCGGCCTGCGCCTGGGTGCACCAGAAGACGCTATCGAAACCCTGGTGCGCCAGATACTCCGCCGTTACATCGGTGCCGGGAGACAATCGAATGCCACTGCGATTCAACAGCTCCACCATTTTGTTGCGCACGGAAGTGGAATAGCCTTCCAGCGGATTGTCACCCCGGAACAACAGACTCAACGATACTTTCACAGCAACATCCTGCTGGCTCAGGCGATGCTGCATAGCTAACACCAATTCCACCCCGGCCGCACCGCCACCGACCACGGCGTAATTGCGAGTCTCAGAAACTGGCAACTGTTGCAGTGTGTTTATTTCAGACTGCCAGCGTGGAAAGAACTCAGCGATAGGTTTCACCGGAATTACGTTCCCTACTAGAGATTGCGGCAGTGCTGGAGTAATACCCGTATTGATGGACAATACATCAAACGACACCGATTCGTGGTTGTCCGTCACCAGGCATTTACGCGACGTGTCGATACTGACAACACTTTGCAGCAGTAACTTTGCACCTGCCTTCAGGCACACACTTTGTAGATCAATATGGGTCTCGTGAAACTGGTAGTGACCGGCAATCAAACCGGGCAACATGCCGGAATAGGGGGTGTAACGCTGGGGGGAGATCAGTGTGATGTTGACGTTGGGCAGCGGCTGCTCTGCCCAACGCTTAAGAAACAGCGCATGGCTGTGACCGCCGCCCACCAATACCAGATGTTGTGTCGCGGCGGTCATGCTTGAATCAGCCTTTAGAAGAGTACGCGACAGCGCACAGTACCTTCGATTTCGCGCAATTGTTTCAGCGCCACATCGCTGTAATCGGCATCGATATCCACAACCACATAACCAACATTTTCATTGGTTTGCAGATACTGAGCCGCGATGTTGATGTTGTTCTCGGAAAACACGCTGTTGATTTTGGTGAGAATGCCGGGCACGTTTTTGTGAACGTGCAGCAAACGATGCGCATTGGCGTGACTCGGCAGCGCCACTTCCGGGAAGTTTACAGAAGAAATGGTCGTACCATTATCGGAGTACTTGGCCAGTTTCTCCGCCACTTCCAGGCCGATGTTTTCTTGAGCTTCCATGGTGGAACCACCAATGTGGGGCGTAAGAATCGCGTTGTCGAAGGCGCGCAGCGGGCTCTCGAATTCTTCATCGTTACCACGAGGCTCGACCGGGAATACATCGACAGCACAACCTGCCAGATGCTTGGATTCCATAGCAGCGGCCAACGCAGGAATGTCCACGACGGTTCCGCGAGCGGCGTTGATAAAGATGGCGCCTTTCTTCATGGCGGCAAATTCGGCTTCGCCCATCATGTCTTTGGTGGCAGCGGTCTCGGGAACGTGCAGACTCACTACATCAGCCTTACCCAGCAGTTCGTTCATATCACGCACCTGAGTGGCGTTACCCAGAGGCAATTTACTCACGGTGTCGAAGAAAATTACTCTCATGCCCAGAGACTCAGCCAGAACCGAAACCTGAGAACCAATAGAGCCGTAGCCAACAATACCCAGAGTTTTGCCACGGGTTTCATAGGAACCCACAGCGGACTTGAGCCAACCACCACGGTGACATACCGCGTTCTTTTCGGGAATACCGCGCAACATCAAAATGGTCTGCCCGAGCACCAGTTCGGCTACGGAGCGGGTGTTGGAGTAGGGCGCATTGAACACCGCAACGCCGTGTTCCTGAGCGGCTTTGAGATCCACCTGGTTGGTACCAATACAGAAACAACCGACGGCGATCAGTTTTGGAGCATTCTCAAACACCTTGCGCGTCAGCTGGCTGCGGGAGCGAATTCCCACAAAATGAGCG
>JALUYN010000183.1 GCA_027012915.1 Cellvibrionaceae bacterium | reverse complement strand
GGTGGAACTACAATGTCTGGTTTGCGGTAATCGTGCTGGTGGCAGTGGTGTGTTATGCCAGCTATTCGTTTGTGGCGACTGAATGGCGTACTCGCTTTGTGCGCGCTGCAAATCAGGCGGAGTCGCAATCCAGCACCCGTGCCATAGACAGTTTGCTGAACTACGAAACTGTGCGCTATTTCACCAATGAGCAGTACGAAGCAAACCACTACGATAAGGAGCTGGCGCAGTGGGAAAAGGCGCGGCGCCAGAACCGACTGTCACTTTTCGCTCTCAATGGTGGGCAGGCCTTTGTTATTGCCGCTTCCATGACGGCGGCCATGGTACTGGCGGCTCACGATGTCACTCAGGGCAATATGACGCTGGGCGACTTTGTGTTGATTAACGCCTTTATGATGCAGATCTTTATGCCGTTGAATTTCCTGGGGTTCGTCTATCGAGAAATGAAAGGCTCCATGGCCAACATCGAAAACATGTTCGGTCTGTTGCAGGTTAAACCCAAAGTGGCCGATGCCAGTGACGCGAAACAATTGCAGGTCTTTGAAGGGGCGATCAAATTCCAGAACGTGGCTTTCAGCTACCAACCGGAGCGACAGATTCTCGACGATGTCAGTTTCTCTGTGGCCTCGAAGCAGAAGGTGGCCATAGTCGGCAGCAGCGGCTCCGGCAAATCCACTCTGCTGAAATTGTTGCTGCGCTTCTACGATGTGAACCAGGGGCAGGTTCTTATCGATGGTCAGGATATTCGACAAGTAAGCCAGCAAAGTCTGCGCGAGAATATTGGTGTGGTACCGCAGGATACCGTGTTGTTTAATACGTCGATTTTCGAAAACGTGCGCTACGGTCGTGTCGACGCCAGCGACGCAGAAGTGTGGCAGGCCATTCGCATGGCGCATTTGGAAGACTTTATCCAACGGCTGCCGGAAAAAGAACAAACCCTGGTGGGCGAGCGCGGTTTGAAATTGTCAGGCGGAGAAAAACAGCGGGTTTCTATCGCCCGTTGTGTGCTCAAACGGCCACCGATTATTGTCTTTGACGAGGCTACGTCGTCTCTGGACAGTCGTTCGGAAAAGCTGATTCTGGAAGCCATTCGGGAGATCTCGGAGCAACATACGGCGCTGGTGATTGCCCATCGTTTGTCCACCATCGTCGATGCCGATCACATTGTCGTGATGCATCACGGAGAGCTTGTGGAACAGGGCAGCCATCAACAGTTGTTGGAACGACAGGGCTACTACGCCAATATGTGGCGTCTGCAGCAACAGGTTCAACAGCCTGAACAAAAACCGGAACAACAACCTTTATAGAAGTAGGGCGAGCAGAGCGCCCCTAGAGGATTAACTGATGAAATTGATCGGAATTGGAATGGCTCTGGCCATAGTATTGAGCGGCTGTTCCTGGGTGGATACGCAGCCCGGCGCAGAGCGTGTGGTGGTCATCGATAAGTACCAGGCTGAGAGTTGCCAGCGTCTAGGTACCACAGAGACCAAGACACTGAACAAACTGTGGTTGCTCGAGCGAGAAACGCAAAAGATTCATGAAGAGCTGCTTACTCTGGCCCGTAACCAGGCTAATAAAATGGGTGGCAATGCGTTGCTGCCATTGTCTGCGCCGGAGAGCGGCAAGCAGGCGTTTGTAGTCTACAAATGCTAATTGCAGACTGCCAGTAAGAGAGTCTGAAGATAGCGCTATGGGTTCTGTTGCAACGGACGTCGCCCCGGAGGTGGAACTGGAGGGCTTTCTACTGACACGTCAGTGGGATGATGCCATCGGTGGTAATCCGTTTCGTCTCAAACAATTGCGCCTGGAATACTGGCTGACCACCGAACAGGGACCAGTGCGAGTTAGGGTCAATGACCAGGCTGCGGTGTTTTTTCTCGCCGCAGAACACGAGGACAAGGCCCACAATACGCTGTTGCGAGTGCTTGGTGTCTCTGCCAGCCATCCTTCGGTGCTGCCCGCGTGGGAAATCAAGCCGCTGAATCTGCGCAACTTTCAAAACCAGCGGGTGGTGGGGGTGTATTTCCGAGAACAGCGCGTATTGTATCGCGCCCGCGAAGCGCTGAAAAAATCCGGTATGGAGCCTCTCGAGGCAGACGTGCATCCATCGGATCGCTTTTTGATGGAGCGCTTTATTACAGCAGGCGTGCGTATTCGTGGCGAGCTCAAGCGTCGCGAGGACGGTGTGCAGGAAATGTACAATCCGCGTTGGATGCCTCAGCGTCAGACCGAACCGCAGCAATCCCTATCGCAACCGAATTTTCGCGTGGTATCTCTGGATATCGAAACCGATCTACAGGGGGATTACCTCTACTGTATTGGCCTGACATTACACGACACTGGTGATTCGTCTTTCGATCGGCGCTGGGTGCTGATGGTGGGGGAAGCTCCCGACGCAGATGTTCCTGGCTCAGATGTTCCCGGCTCAAATGTACCCGAGTACCTGGAATTTCTGGATGATGAAAAAGCTCTGCTGCACCGATTGATTCAGTGGTTTGCCGAGTGGGATCCGGATCTGGTGATTGGCTGGAACGTGGTCAACTTCGACTTTCGGTTCCTGCAGAAAAAGGCCGATGAGTGGCGCTTGCGCCTGGCTTTAGGGCGTGGTGGCGCGCTATTGGATTGGCGCCAGTCCCGTGGCGACGATGAGCACTATACTCTGGTGATTCCCGGGCGTCCGGTACTCGATGGTATTGATACCCTGAAATCGGCAACCTATCAGTTCGAGAGTTTCTCTCTGGACTATGTGGCCCACGAGGTATTGCAACGGGGCAAACTGGTGCACGATGTGGACAACCGCGCCGAGGTGATTACCGAGCAATTCCACAACGACAAGTTGGCTCTGGCCAAGTATAACCTCGAAGATTGTCAGCTGGTGTGGGACTTGTTTCAGGAACTCGGTTTGTTCGAGTTCGCCATCGAACGAGCTAATCTCACCGGCCTCACCTTTGATCGCTTCGGTGGCTCAGTGGCGGCCTTTGATAACCGCTATTTGCCGCGTCTGCACCGCGCGGGCTATGTGGCTCCGGCGCTGGTGGATAATCCTGTGGGGGTG
>JALUYN010000182.1 GCA_027012915.1 Cellvibrionaceae bacterium | reverse complement strand
CCGTGGAGCAGCTGGAGCAACTCGCTGCTATTGAACTCATCGGACTGGCGCGTCGTATGGAGAGTTTTGATGCCCGCCAGGAATACATCAATACGCTCAATACGCTGGAAAATGGCCTTGCCAAACGGTTGCGACAACAAGAACTTGATGCACTAAAAAGCAAGAGCTTCAGTGAAATGACCGACGCCGAGAAACAACAGCTAAAAGCCACTCTGGCCAAGCGCTAGTTCCTGTGATGTGTGGCTTCATAGATTGCCAATCTGCCGATTTGAGCTGGCAATTCGCCGGTTTTCGTCTTTACTACAAGGCCCTTGGGGCTCAATGTCAGCAACCAACTGCTTAATTTGTGGTCAACTTGGGGTGGGCGTCTGAACTGCACCAAGTTTTTAATGGAACGCCCCGGAATAAATAGGTTATAATTTCGCCTTTTTTGCGCCCGCCCTATCTCAAAGGCCGGCAAATCATCGAGTTACAGGGTTAAGAATGTCAGAGCACACTTCTCAACAACAATCCCGAATTAAAGAATTGATCGCCCGTGGCCGGGAGCAGGGCTACCTGACCTACGCCGAGGTGAACGACCATCTACCTGAGGATATCTCCGATCCGGATCAGGTGGAAGACATCATCCAGATGATCAACGACATGGGTATTCAGGTGTTTGAACAAGCTCCTGAAGCCGATGATCTGTTAATGAACGACGGTGAGTCCTCTCCCGACGAGCTGGCCGCTGCGGAAGCCGCGGCAGCACTGGCTGCAGTAGAAACTGAAGCGGGCCGTACCACTGACCCTGTGCGTATGTACATGCGCGAAATGGGAACCGTGGAGCTGCTGACCCGCGAAGGTGAAATCGCTATCGCCAAGCGTATCGAAGAGGGTACCCGTGATCTGATGCATGCTCTGGCATACTGGCCTGGCAGTGTGCAGATGCTGCTCGACGAGTACGATCTGGTAACTCAGGAAGAGCGCCGCCTGCCCGATGTAATTACCGGTTGGCTGGATCCTACCGACGACGTCCCATCAGCCCTGGCCAATGCTGCTCAGAAACAAGCTGACAGCAAAGACGACGATGATGATGACGAAGAAGATAACACCGGCGTTGATCCAGAAGAGGCCAAAGAGCGTTTTGGCAATCTGGCCAAACAGCTGAAGAAAGCTGAAAAGGCGATTGAGAAGAACGGCCGTGAAAGCAAGCAGGTGGACAAAGAGCTGAGTGCTCTGGGCGATATTTTCAAGTTCTTCAAACTGCCGCCGCGTCAGTTCGATCCTATTTACGATCGCGCTCGTGCTGCGCTGGACCTGATTCGCGTGGAAGAGCGTCGCATCATGCGTTTGTGTGTTCAGAAGGGACGCATGCCGCGCAAGACCTTTATTAAGGAGTTCCCAGGCAACGAAATCTACGAAGAGTGGATTCCCGAGATTATCGACAAGGGGCGTGATTACTCTGATCGCCTGCGTCCGTTTGTTGCAGAGATTATGCGTTCCCAGCGCAAACTGCAGCAGATCGAATCGCAGACCGGTTTGGATCTGGCGACTATCAAAGAGATCAACCGTCGCATGTCCATCGGTGAGGCCCGTGCCCGCCGTGCCAAGAAGGAGATGGTGGAAGCAAACCTGCGTCTGGTTATCTCGATTGCCAAGAAATACACCAACCGCGGTCTGCAATTCCTCGATCTGATTCAGGAAGGCAACATCGGCTTGATGAAGGCCGTGGACAAGTTTGAATACCGTCGTGGCTACAAGTTCTCGACCTACGCCACCTGGTGGATCCGTCAGGCCATTACCCGCTCCATTGCGGATCAGGCCCGTACCATTCGTATTCCGGTACACATGATTGAGACCATCAACAAGTTGAACCGTGTCTCTCGTCAGATGCTTCAGGAAATGGGTCGCGAGCCTACTCCGGAAGAGCTGGGCGAGCGCATGGATATGCCGGAAGACAAGGTGCGTAAAGTTCTGAAGATCGCCAAAGAGCCGATCTCCATGGAAACCCCAATCGGCGATGATGAAGATTCGCATCTGGGCGACTTTATCGAAGACGTTACCATTACGTCTCCGGTGGAATCTGCTACTTCACAAGGCCTGGAAGAAGCCACCAAAGAAGTTCTGGCTGGTCTTACCGCCCGTGAAGCAAAAGTACTGCGCATGCGTTTCGGTATCGATATGAACACCGACCACACCCTCGAGGAAGTGGGTAAACAGTTCGACGTGACCCGTGAGCGTATTCGTCAGATCGAAGCCAAGGCGCTGCGCAAACTGCGTCATCCTTCTCGCTCCGATCACCTGCGTGGCTTTATTGACGACAACAACAATCAATAAAGAGCTCTGGTACTAGGCAAATAAAACGCGGCGCACTATAATGCGTCGCGTTTTGTTGTTAGAAGTGTCATTAAATCTTCTAAATCAACAACTTATCAAACTATCTTGGACAAGCATCAGTTTCGAAAAGATAGCTTTAACGCCGGATTTTTTATTTGTGGCAAGGCGCCGCGCAGAAACCGCAGGGAGCATACGTAAAGTATGTGACCGAGGATTTCGAGCATGCAACGCCGCCACAGACAAAAAAGACTAGTTAAAGGGCCCTTAGCTCAGCTGGTTAGAGCACTCGACTCATAATCGATAGGTCCACGGTTCAAGTCCGTGAGGGCCCACCATATCCCCGATTTAAAAGGCTAGGCTCCTGGTATTGAAACCATAATGTGGCTGCTTTGGCCAGGTTATGCTTCCATAGGTAAGCAGAATTGGCCGCACGCCAAATAGCAAAATCTTCTCGCAACAACCTCCTCTCAACTACTACTCACAGCAACCCAAACCTGTACCTGTCATAGCACCTGTACGCATTGTCACACCGCCCTTACCCGCACTATCCCGCCGTGAAATATAAATTACGCGCAATTACGCATGGTTTGCGTAATTACGCATATGGCGCGTAACTCCTCGTAATTTAGAAAATCTCTATCCTATTTTTAAAACCCAGCCCCGCATAATGTAATTTCAACTCGCAAAATGCTATGTAAATATCAAAGTCGTGGTATGCTCCTTTGTTATTCCGAAAACCTGATTA